>PLKR01000504.1 GCA_003140655.1 Acidobacteriaceae bacterium
TCCAGCATTTGCCAAGCGAAGTGCAGCAACTTCGCGGAAGTCACGCCAGTGTTGAGGTCATCCACCGCGTGGCGGATGATCTGCGGCAGAAGAACCCAGGCGCCGTTGCTCAGCAGAATGCAGAAAACGCCCGCCACAAAGCCCCAGCGGTAGCGCTTGAGGTAGGGCACCAGCGGACGCATACTCTTGGGAATCATGCAGGTTGTGTAGATGAAATTCTAGCAGGACGGGGTGCAAGTCTTGGCAGGCAGGTTTGGCAGGGAAGTTTGGAATCAAGCAGTCTTACGAAACCGCGAGGCAAGGCGGCTAGGGGTCAGCTCAACCGGCGTTCTCTCTCGCCCGTCGTCCGCTGAGTGACTGCTCGAATATCCCGGCCGAAGGCGATTACGCTAATCGCCGCCAGAACCATCCCCCAGGCTGCGAAAAAGACCCATCCGACGTCGAAGATGAATACCTCAACCATATCCATGGCATCGTTCCTCGCGGAATGCCGATAGAAATGGCGCGGGGTTTAGGAGACGGCCAACCCCGCGCTGCTGCAATCAACAACGCTTCAAACCAAGAAGCGAAAGTTTGCCGCTTTACTGCTCCGGTGCGGCCGGCGCTGCGCTCTGCGTGTGTTGCTGCATGCGTGCTGCGCGATCGGCCTCGATCTCTTTCAGCTTGGCCTGCTGGTCCGATGTGAGCAACTGGTACACTTCGTTGTGAATCCGCGTCTCTTGTACCTTCAGTTGCACCAGAGTCTGCGCCTGCTGCGAGACCAGGGCTTGCACCTTGGCTTCATCGTAGGTGCCTTCCTCATATTGCTTGAGCTGCTGGTGCATCTGCTGCATCTGCTGCATCAGCGGTTTCGTCGTGGCACGCTCTTTCTGCATGACCGCCTTCATCTGCGCGCGCTGGGTATCGGTCAGATCCAGCTGTTTGAGAGGGAGCCCCATCATGTGGCCTCGCATGCCCCATGCCTGGGAGTGCGTGGATGGAGGCGCAGCAGTTGTATCCGCGGTTTGCGACTTGGCGATCGCACCGCCCAACATCACTGCCAGAGCCGCTACGAAGAGGCGAAAACGAATCGATTTCATAACTCTATAACTCCTGAAGGCCGGTTCCTCCGGGAACCTGGGCTGTTTTGCGTACACTTATAAGAACACGGTTCCCTCCGGGAATATGGTAAAAAGTCAGTCAATCCGAGTAAAGTTTTGTCACAGAGGAAACACCTGGTTGCCGATCAGCTCGCCAACCTAGGTTCGACAACGTGGTGACAATTCTTTACCGTTAGCGGCCTCTGCCTGGTGCACAATGAAATCTGCAAAGATGGAACGAATTTTGATCATCGACGATGATGTTGAACTGTGTACCCTGGTCGGCGAATACCTGCAGGCCGAAGGGTTCACGGTAGAGTCGGTGCATGACGGCGAGAACGGGCTGCAGCGCGCCACCGGCGGCGGCTACTTGCTTGTGGTCCTTGATGTAATGTTGCCTGGCATTAACGGTTTCGAGGTGCTGCGCAGAATCCGCGCCACCTCCCGCCTGCCGGTGCTTTTACTTACGGCCCGCGGGGAAGACGTGGACCGCATCGTCGGCCTGGAGATCGGAGCCGACGATTATTTGCCCAAACCTTTCAATCCGCGGGAACTGGTGGCGCGCATTCGAGCCATCCTGCGCCGGACCCACAGTGACAAATCGGTTCCATCCGCCCCAGAGATCGTCCGCGTGGGAGAGATTGAACTCGATCCGGCGACGCGCAGCGTACGCCGCGACGGCCAACCCGTCGACCTCACCTCGGTCGAATTCAACCTTCTGGAAGTGCTGCTGCGGGAGGCCGGCCGCGTGGTCCCGCGCGAGCGTTTAGTAAATGCCGTGCTCAGCCGCAAGTTCTCGCCCTTTGACCGCAGCATCGACATGCACGTCAGCAAGGTGCGCAAGAAACTCGGCGATACGGACGCCGACGAGCATATCAAGACGATCCGGGGCGTGGGCTACATCTTTGCCCGTCCGCGGGAAAAGGCGGCCGAGAAGGTAAAGGCCACGTCATGAAGAGCCTGTTCCTCAAAATCTTTCTTTCCTTCTGGGTGGCGCAGGCTTTGTTTCTTGTGATTGCACTCCTGGTGATGCTGGCGCTTCGGCCGCAACGCAATGCCACTTGGGAGGCGCTGCGTACGACTGCGCTGACAGAGGCGACCAGTGCCTATGAGCAGGGGGGAGCGCATCAGGCTCTCGAGTACCTGGAAAATCTGCAAATGACGCAGCATGTGCGCGTCTATGTTTTTGATGATCAGGGAAACGAAATCTCTGGGCGCTCGAGCACGGGATGGGCTGAGCGTGTCGCCGCTGGCCGGCCCCTGCCGCAACGTCCCGGAATGCTTTTCCCGCGCCCGCAAATCCTGACCGAGTCGAGGGCCTCCAGCGATGGGCGCCATCTCTACACCATTGCCATGGAGTTGCCGCCCGGACCGCGCGTCTTCCTCGGACCTCCGTGGCGCATACCACTCCCGGGTTTGATCATCGCCGTACTCTCCTCGGGATTGGTTTGCTATTTCCTGGCCTGGTATATGACCAAGCCGGTTGCCCGCCTGCGCGCCGCTACGCAGCGACTGGCCGCCGGCGATCTCACGGCCCGCGCCGGCGATCCCGCCAGCAAAAGGCGTGACGAGATTGCCGGACTCGTCCGCGACTTCGACACCATGGCAGCGCGGCTGGAGACCCTGGTCAAAGCGCAGTCGCGTCTGCTCAATGACATTTCTCATGAGTTGCGGTCTCCCCTGGCGCGCTTGAATGTAGCTCTCGGCCTGGCGCGGCAGCGCTCCGGACCGGAAAGCGCGACCATGCTGGAGCGCATCGAACTTGAAGCTGCCCGCCTCAACGAACTCATCGGCCGCCTGCTGACTCTGGCGCGTATGGAAGATGGTGAGCAGCACGCGCCGTCCACGCCGGTCCTGCTGGACGAAGTGGTGCTCAATGTGGCCGAAGATGCGGAGTTCGAAGCGCAGGCGCGGCACTGCCACGTGCACAGCGAAATTCCTGCAGGAAGCTGGGGAGTGCGCGGAGATGCATCCCTGCTCCACAGTGCGGTCGAAAACGTTGTGCGCAACGCCATCCGGTACACGCGCGAAGGCACGACGGTGGCGATCCATCTCGAGAAGACGAAAAGCGCCGGAGGTGAGGAGGCGGTGGTTCGAGTCACCGATTGCGGCGGTGGCGTTCCCGCCGATGCACTGGAAAAGTTGTTCCAGCCGTTTTACCGCTTGGACGATGCTCGCGGCCGTCAAACTGGCGGGGTTGGTCTGGGTCTGGCCATTACGGAACGCGCGGTGCGTTTCCATGGCGGCCGCGTCGCGGCTGTGAACCGGGCCGAAGGCGGACTTATGGTCGAGATCCACCTGCCTCTTATGCCCGCCAGCCTAACCTCGGTGGTCAGTGGTCCGTGGCCAGTGTCCAGTGAGATTCCGCTGGCCACTGATCACTGACCACTGCTCACTGATCACTGGCCACTGCCTTCAGGCAACTCGCGGCCGTCTCTGCGGTTCCAATAAGCCGTGTGGGAGTTTGCTCTTCCCGCGCATTCCTGATACATAAATGAATGGCGATTCACGCCCTAAAATAGCGTTCATGCCAGGTTTGTGGCTGCCGGCGAGCGGATAAGCGCGTTCACAGGAGATAAAGCGAAGAATGCGGACAAGGTTTACCTGGATTGTAGCGGTTCTGGCTCTGTTTGCGATCGGATTCGTGATGGCGTGCAGCACCAAGTACTCGTCTTCCTCTTCCACCAACGGTTTGGTGGTCGTGCCCACCCAGGGCCAGGCGGTAATGGAGACCTTCAGCCTCGATCTGGCCAACGGCGGGATGTCGCAGATCAACAATGTGAACGGCCCTCCCACGCCCGGATTGTCAGGCTCCGTTATTCTTGATCCGGCGGGTGCATTCGCATACGTGATCATGCAGCAGAATGCCGCACTGGTTCCCAGCNNGGCCAGAATGTTACGGAGTCGGTCCCTGTGTTTCCGTTCGCCTTGAGCATGGATTCCTCGGGCAAGCTTCTCTTCGTGGCCGACGGTTCGACCTCCGACAGTTCCGGCAATCCGGTGCCCGGAGCTGTATCGGTGTTTGCTGTGAGCAGCGGTACCCCGACCGAAGTAGCGGGTTCGCCTTTTGTCCTGCCGGTCGAACCGGGGGGCAGCACCGCCAGCGCGTCGGCTCTCGCCGTGACCCCAACGGTATACCCGGTGCAGTATTCGTTTTGTTCCGGGCACGCGCCCGCTACGACGGAGAATCTCTATGTGGCGGATTCCACCAATTACGTTCTCTTGAACTACTCCGTGGATACGTCGGCAGGCACCCTGACGCTAATGCCTTACTCGACCTCTGCGCCGGGAGTTCCGACGGGCAGCGTACCCTCCGGGGTGGCGGTCGACCCCTGCAACCGGTTCGTTTACGTGGCGAACGCGGGTCCAGGCAGCATCCAAAATGACGTCAGCGCCTACACGATCTGCAGTGCCGTGAATCTCCTTTCGCAGCCGCCCTGCCCGATCGCGGACTATAGCCTGAACCCGGTCACGGGCTCGCCCTATCCTGCCGGCGACAAGCCGGGGCCTATGGCGGTGGATGCGTATGGCAATTTCTTATACGTGGTGAATACGGGGTCGAACAACATCTCCGGGTACCGGATCAGCCCAACCACGGGCGCTTTGTCGGGATTCACCGGACTGCCCGTGGTCACGGGTGTTGGGCCGAACTCGATTGCGATTCGCAGTGACGACAGTTGGCTGTTCGTGGCCAACACCGGTTACCCCGGGACCCTGTCGCAATATGCCATCACGCTCTCGACTGGAGCTTTGGACTCGGCATCGGCGACTAGCACCCTTGATTATCCTTCGGGCGTAGCGGTGAAATAGAACCGGTCCCATAAGTGTTCCCGGCGGGACTGTTGAAGTCAGTTCGCCGTCAGGCCCGCGTCGTGAGCACTCACTCTTGCTAGCCGCTGAAAAGCCAAGATGGTGAGTACCGTAAATAGGATCGCCTGCGCCACGTGAATCCAAAACCAGTGGTCGGCCCTATCATCCCAAACCAGCCCCCTCGCGGCATCGTGCGGCCAGATTAATGTGAAGAAGATCAACAATCCCACGAAGTGAACCGGGATGGCTGGGAGGATCGAATTAGTGAGGTAGGCGGTGGCGCCGAACACGATACCAACGAAAAAATAGAAAACGAGTTTGGGCCACAGGAACCCCTGCGTCGGGCCGTGGGCAAGCGCGAACACGGCAGATGAGATCGCGACGGCCACCGGGGCGCGAAATTCGCGCTCGAGAGCGACCTGCAAATACCCGCGAAACCCGGCCTCCTCCATGAAGGGTGCGACCAACGACCCCATCAGAATCATGAGTGCCACTGTGATGCGGGGATAAGCCGACACATCGGAGAGCGCATTGGGCGGCATCTTCACCAATTGGAAGAGCACAATCCAGTATCCCGCCAGCGCAATCACTGACAGGCCACCTGCGATCCAGGCCCACATGTACGTCCGTGCGGATCTCTTGCTGGCGCGCAAGTAATGGCGGCGTGCTTCGCAGGTACTGCGTGGTGGCCCCTTGCCGCCAAGGTAGCTCCATGCCAGCCAGAGCAGAACCGCCATCGCGGGAACGGACCAAGGCATGGCGGGAGTGGTCTGAAGGTTGGTGACGAGCAGCGCACTCCAGATGCCGCCGGCGAGTGTCGTGATCGCAAATGCAAGCACACCAAAGCCCAACAGCTTTAAGGTACGACTCACACTGGAATGATCCGCTGCCATCTTCGACCTCCAAGCGCTCCTCAGGACTGGGTTGCAATTTAAGCACTTCGCGAGGTTTGCAGTCATCGGGAATTTTGCGAGGTCGAGCCAGGCTGGGAGTGAGAGGTGTGATTGTGGGAATTGCACAATCTGGAGTCTTAAGCGGAGCGCGTTGGTTTACAATTGGGTGTTTTCGGGCACTCATCTTCTTGTGCACTCCGGAGGAATCAATGAAGCTCACCCCTGGCAAACTTGCGGGTCTCAGAAAAGTCTCGAACGAACATGGCGTGATCGCTGCGGCTGCGATGGATCAGCGCGGGTCGCTGCAGAAATCGCTAGGCAAAGAAAAAGGCGGGGAAGTCAGCGACGCCATGATGGAAGAATTCAAGACGCTGGTCACCGAAGTTTTGACGCCGCACGCCAGCGCCATCCTGCTGGATCCGGAGTGGGGGCTGCCGGCGTCGAAACGCCGGGCCAAGAACGCGGGGCTGCTGCTGGCCTATGAGAAGACTGGATACGACAAGACCGGTCCGGGACGATTAGGAGATCTGCTGGATCACTGGTCGGCGCGGCGGTTGAAAGAAGCCGGGGCGGATTGCGTGAAGATTCTGCTTTACTACACGCCGTTCGATCCCAAGGATGTGAACGACAAGAAGCACGCCTGGGTGGAGCGCATTGGCGACGAATGCCGCGCCAATGACATCCCATTCTTNNNCTGAAGGTGGAAGTGCCGGTGAACATGAAATTTGTGGAAGGCGTGAAGTGTTTTGGCGGGCAGAAGGCTTATACGAAGAAGGAAGCGATCGACCTGTTCCACAAAGCGGCGAACGTTGCGACCAAGCCGTTCATTTATCTTTCGGCGGGCGTGAGCAACGCGGAATTCAGCGAGACGCTGGAGTTGGCTGGAGAATCCGGGGTGAAGTTCAACGGCGTGCTCTGCGGACGCGCCACGTGGAAAGACGGCATCCCGATCTACGCTAAGCAAGGCGCAGCGGCGTTCCGCTCGTGGCTGGAGACCGAAGGGGTGAAGAACATCAATAACGTGAACGGGAAGCTGAAGGCTGCTACTTCCTGGCACTCGATTTACGGAGCGGAGCCGGTGCTGGCGGGCGCGTAGGCTTTGGATTGGTTGTGTGGGCGCGGGCGGCTCGCCCGCGCTTTTTTATTTTTGGGCGTCTTCTTCCGGCGAGCCACATCGGGTCTGATAGCGAGCGTAAGCTCGTCTCTCGATTTAGGATTCTTGCAGGAGACCTCATGGACTCGAACACTCAGACCGCTCTGATTACCGGCGCCTCGGGAGGCATCGGATATGAACTCGCCAAGCTGTTTGCGCGCGACCACTACAACCTTGTGCTGGTGGCTCGCAGCTCGGACAAACTGAACCAGGTGGCTGCTGACCTGCAAAGCCAGTTTGGGATTGCGGTGAAGACGGTTGCGCTCGATCTGGCCGCGGCGCCTGCTCCTAAGTTTCTCTTCGATCAATTGCAGCATGAGACTGGTGTGGTTGACGTGCTGGTAAACAATGCCGGATTCGGAGGGTTTGGCGAGTTCGCCTCGATGCCGGAGGAAGAAATCCTGGGGCAGATTCATCTCAACATTACTACGCTCACTCATCTGACCCGGCTGTTCCTGCCGGCCATGCTCGCGCGACGCAAGGGCAAGATCATGAATGTGGCTTCTACCGCGGCTTTTCAGCCGGGGCCGTTGATGGCCGTGTATTACGCGACCAAAGCTTATGTGCTCTCGTTCTCAGAAGCGCTGGCCAATGAAGTGGCTCGATCAGGCGTTGTGGTGAGCTGTTTTTGTCCCGGAGCTACGGACACTAATTTTCAGAAGCGGGCGAACATGGAGAACTCGCGGCTGTTCAAGAAGCTCCGGCCAATGAGTGCGGAAGCCGTTGCGCGCGATGGCTATCGCGGGCTGATGGCCGGACGCACGGTCGTCATTTCGGGAGTGCAGAATTGGCTGGTGGCCGAGTCAGTGCGTTTTACTCCGCGAAAATTGGTGACGGCGGTTTCGCGGTGGGTGGCGGAGAAAGTGGAGTAGCGGGGCAGAGATTCCCGATGGCTACTGAGCAGCTTCCAGTTGCGCCGTCAGCTGATTGACAGCGGAGACGTCGAAGAAATTGGAGAGATCGGCGTGGCCGGCGAGAGTTTCCCGCTCTTTCCCTTCCACGAGAATCTTCACTTTAAGAATGCCGGGGATGTTCGCGGAGAGCGTCTGGATCAGAGACGCCACGGTTAGTTCTTCGGAGAGGACGCCGGAGCGGTGGCCGTCGGCGAAGGCCGCGTTGATATCAATGACGGCCAGTCCGGGATCGACCAGATAGACGCTGCGAATGTCGGCGCCCTGCGGCAGCGGGTGGGGCGAAGACTTGTCAAGATATAGCGCAAGCAGGGCACGGAGCAATTCTTCGGCGCGCTGCTGACGGACGGAAGGGAGCGGAATTTGAGCAGACTGCGCGTGGAGCACGCCAACATCGTCATACGCGACAAATAAGGTCACTCGTTCTGTAGGTCCGGCGACGAGCGGCACGACGGGACGCGTGTCGCTGGAAGCGAGGGGACCGGCGGCGCGTCCGCGCACGTACCAGGCGTAAATGCTCATGCTCAGCACGGCCAGCAGCAGCACGGCGAGCGCAATAAAAAAAGAACGCGGAATCATTGTTTCTCGAATCATGGGGCGTCTCCGAGTTGGCCACGTATGGCAGCGATTCCGTTGGCCACGGCGCTGGCGATGACCTGCTGATAGTCCGGCGAAGTGAGTTGAGAAAGATCGGATGCGGGCGGGGCAACCTCGACCGCGAGAGCAGCGGTGACGATGTTATTCAAGGGGCGGAGCGGAGCGGTCAGAATACGAACGGAGACCCGTTGCTTTCTCAATTCCACGGCCACGCTGGCGGCGGCGGCTTCACTGAGGGGGATGGAGGACTGCTGGGCGGTGGTCCAGGAGCGGAATGGGCCGCGGTCTTCCTCACCGCCATAGGGAAGCAGCGCGGTGTAGAGGCGAACGCCGTGGCCGTTCGATGCGGCATGCAGGGCGACATAAACGGCGGCGTGCGTGGTGTTCGCGAAAAAGGCGCGCTCGTCGAGGGAGAGGTTGGCGTCCGAATCGCGCAGGACGAGCGTGGGGATTCCTCGATTCTCGAGTTCCTGACGCAGGCGGCGGGCAAAGGCAACAGTGACGTCTTTCTCGGCGAGCGTCGTGCTGAGGGCTTCGCCGCGGTCATTGCCGCCGTGGCTGGCGTCCACTATGGCGAAGTAACGGCGCGGAACGGAAGCGGATGGACTCGCTGCGGGCGACTGGGCTGCCGTGGTGTTTTGTGCTGGAGTTGCTGCGGGCGCGCCGGTTGCGGCAGGTCCAGGAGCGGTTACCCCAGGAGCGGTTACCCCAGATGCCGTGACCCCGGGTCCCGTGACCCCAGGTCCCGTGACCCCAGATCCCGTTACCCCATTTGCGATCGCCGTGGTTTGAGATTTCGCGGGAGCGAGAGTGATGGTTCGGCCATCCGGGCTAAAGCCGGCCATCAGCGGCACGGTTGTGGTTACGGTGATTTCTGCGGCGCCATTGCTCTCGGAATAAGTGGCGGACGGAATGGTCTTGCTCCCGAAGGTAAGCGTGGGAGAAGCTGGCGCAGTAAGCGGTTCGCGGCTGAAGGTCATGCGCAGTTTGCCGGGCTCGCTGGCGACCGACGGATTGACAGGTGCGGTGAAGCGAAACGCCAGGTGTGAAGCATCGTCCGGGGAAACGGAAGCGGTGAAGTGGGTGGCGATGCTGCCGATGAAGAGACGGCCGGACTCCTCGTGCAACGTTGCCGGACCTCCCAGGAAGCGGGGCAGGA
>PLKR01000065.1:0-2346 GCA_003140655.1 Acidobacteriaceae bacterium
GTGCGAAAGTCGATCGGCGCGGGCTTCCGGCACGCGTCGCATGGCTTAGGTCGTCTGCTGGCAAGTTACGTGACAACCACGATTGTGGCGGCGATTGTGCTCGGGGGAGGGGTTTGGGTATGGATGAAGTTTGTGCCGCCCTCTAGCGTGATCGGCGCGTTTTTCGTCAGCCAGCTGATCCTGCTTTTGCTGTTGATTCCGCGTTTCTGGCAGCGTGGCGTCGCGGTGACTTACTACTTGCAGAATATGGTGGAACCGATCGCGGTGGTGGAGTCTTTCACTTCCGTGACCGTTGTGGCACCGGCGGCGAATGAGCCTGCTCCTGCGCCGGTGATTCCGAGTACGCCGCCGGAAACGCAAGCGTCGTAGGAACAGAAGATATACGTCTCGGGGGGCAGGCTACAGTAAAACGATCGTGATTCCCCGATTGCGGCGGCCGAGGTCGGAGTCGCTCTTGAGCTCGGGATGCGATTGCAGAAGTCTCCAGGCCGCGTCGTCTGACTTCGACCAGTCCTCACCGAAGATGCGGCCGGAAATCTGACCGTTCTGCGCCAGCTCCAGTAAACGCTTTTGCACAGCGATGCGAATGTCGCCGCCCGCGCCGGTTGAGCCGTAGCCGTGGACCAGCTTCAGCAGTGTCGCTTTCTCCTGACGCGCGAGCGCCAGTTCGCGGTCGAGGCGTTGCAGAGCTTCGCGGACCTGCGGCATGTCGAATTTGAGGTTTACGGTTTTGATGGCGCGGCCTCGCTGCTCGCCAGCATAACCGAAATCCGATGGCTGCTTCTAAAGCTCTTAACCGCGAAGCACGCAAAGGACAGCCGCGAAGATCGCAAAGGAACCCAAGAACTCCTGCGGGCGTAATCCGGATCAAAAAAATGCGGATACCCTTGAGGTAAAATATCTGGAATCAGCGAGTTACGGCTGGCCGGTCTGGTTTGATCCGGCTAAAATATTGGAAACAAACGACTTAGCCTCAAGATATTACAATCAAAGGACTTAGCGCTGGCCAGGATCAAAAATGCCCGAGAAATCAGCGGAGCGACTCGTAAAATATTGCATTTGCAGTAGTTATCTCAATGCTATTTAGATGTCAAAGACCTGATGCGTAGAGAGAATTGTCGCAGTAGGGAGAATCGAAGTCAAGGGAAGTCCGGATTCTGTTTCGGACACTTCTTCGTTCTTCGGGACCGTTTGGTGGGCCGTCATCCCATTTCGTCAGGTGTCGGTCGTTCGAGTTCCTGGTGCATTTGCTAAACCTCTATTGAGATGTCAAATCCGGCCATCCTGCGGTGCCTTTCGGAACATTCCCCTTTCGGGACTGAGAATGATTGAAAGATCAGAAATGAGGAGTTTCGCGTAGAACTGAAATCCTGTGCAAGAGCACACTATCTCCTTGGCGGGGTAAAAGGGCTTCGGCCCACGCTTTCGTGGCAGCGTTGTGCTGAGTTCTCGTTCCAATTTCCCGATCAACCACCAGGGAGGCCGTGTGCACAGGCGAATTCTCAGCTTGGTCTTTGTGTATTTGTGTTTCCAGGCCGGCCAAATCACGCTGCAGGCACAAGAGTTCAAACTTCTGGACCACACGGTTCAGGTCCATGGCTTCGTCTCGCAGGGATTCATCTACACCAACGACAACAACTGGCTGACCATGAATACCAGCCAAGGCAGCGCCGCCTTCACCGATTTCGGGCTGAATATGTCGTCTCAGGTCACCGATAAGATCCGGGTTGGGGCGCAAGGCTATGATCGCAACCTTGGCCAACTCGGCCAATACCATCCATCCCTCGACTGGGCGGTCGCCGATTACCGCTTCAAAAGCTGGCTCGGGGTTCGTGGCGGGAAGGTTAAGACCACACTCGGTCTCTACAACGACACTCAAGACGAGGATTTCCTCCACACTTTTGCCCTGCTTCCGCAAAGCGTGTATCCGACCGATCTCCGCGACGCGACCATCGCTCACCTGGGCGTGGATATTTACGGAAATATTTCACTCAGACACCGGCTCGGAGTTCTTTCCTACACCGCCTATGCCGGGCACCGCAGCGACAGCATCTACAGCGGCTATCCCTATTACTTGAGCAGTTTCGGAGGGCAAATCAAGAGCTTTGGTGGGCTGCAGTACGGCGGCGATCTTCGCTGGAACACTCCGCTAAAGGGTCTTCTGATCGGAGCATCGCGGCTGAATGAGGACATCACCGGCAAGGGCTTAGCGATAGACCCATTTAACCCGGGCGCGGGGTTACTGGCATACTCTGAGGCCTCGAAAGCCGACTGGGCCAACCAGTTCTATGGCGAGTACACCGTGGGCAGATTGCGGATCGACGCGGAGTATCGCCGTTACTGGCG
>PLKR01000065.1:2353-3263 GCA_003140655.1 Acidobacteriaceae bacterium
GCTCTCCGCCTTTTATCCTCCGGCAACTGACACCAATCTACCTGCCAATCACGATTACGATAAAGTCGTTACGGGGCGGGTTGACCTCAACAAATTCTGGAACGTGAAAATGGAAGGTCACTTCATGAATGGCTATGGCAGCGGTCCGTACCCGAACGGATTCTACACGCAGGTTAATCCAAGCGGGTTTGCGCCCAATACCAATGCGCTGGTCTTCAAGACCAGTCTGAATTTCTAACTGAGGGAGGCCGGGAAACAGGAGAACGCGATGAAGAACCACAGACTACTTCCCCTCGTCGCTATCGTTGTAATCTTCGCCCCAGTCCGCGTTATTGCGGCCGACATCAAGGTGATCGCCAATGGAAGTGTCAAAGCGGACATGATTTCCGCGAACGAGGTCAAAAGCGTATTTCTGGAGGAGTACAACTCGCTCAGGGACGGTACTCACGTCGAACCAGTACTCGAAAAGGATGGGCCAGTCCACGAAGCCTTCCTGCATGAATACCTCGGGGGAACCGACGACGACCTGCAGAACTACTATCGCGCTCTGGTGTTCTCCGGCAGAGGCTCCATGCCAAAGCAACTTGGCTCCGACGCCGAAGTGGTGGCTTATGTGGCCAGGACGAAAGGTGCGATCGGATATGTGAGCGCCGAGGCCATTGGGGAAGATGTGAAGACTCTGACCATCGTCCGCGGCGGCAACGGCGCCCAAAGAAGATTAATCACGCGGGTCGAGCCGGAATACCCCGACGCTCTGAAGCGCCTGAATATTGGAGGGACCGTACGCCTCCAGCTCACCATCGGGCCCAAGGGAAATGTGGAGGCCGTCAAAGTGTTGGGCGGCAATCCGATCCTGGGAGACTCCGCCGTAGCGGCGGTAAGACAATGGGTCTATAGCGCCAGCCATTCG
>PLKR01000580.1 GCA_003140655.1 Acidobacteriaceae bacterium
CCAAAGTCGGCCGGCCACCAATCCTGCGAGTCCGTCATCAACGCATGCAGGTCCTTGATGACGGCATTCAGATCGAGCGTCTTGAACTCTTCCGCGTAATTGAACTCCTTACCCATCGGATCAGACTTTGGGGAATGCTGGTGCAGGATCTTCACGTTCACCTGATTCGGCCACCAATCGACATTCGTGTACGATTTGCGAGCGCCGTGCGCTACTGGGCACTTCGATTCGGGCGTGGTGCTTTTGTCCTTAGCTTCCGGGGAAACACTCCCCGATGAAGTCGCGAGTGTATTTTCCATATGTTTTCTTCCTTCGAATCTTTATTGGGTACTGCGTGAAAACAGTTACTTCTTGGCGCTGCAGCGGCGACAGAGGCCAAAAACCTCGATCAATGGCTGCGTCAGATCGAAGCCCCGCGGCGCTTGCCGCGACAACTTCTTGTAGTTGATGAAATCACCTTCAATGTCCTGCACCGCTTTGCAGCGCGTGCAGACCAGGTGATGATGCGGTTCAAGATTGCCTTCCACCAGCAGCGTGGAAGCATGAGGGCTGACTTCCCGCAGCAGTCCGTGCTCTACGAACAACCGCAGGTTCTTGTAGACGGTCGCTAAAGAAATCGATGGAGTCCGCCGCCGCACTTCGGCGAAGACATTTTCAGGTGAATAGTGTCCCGGCATGGCCACGACAGCCTCGTAGATGACCTGCCGCTGATGCGTAGCCGCCAGGCCACACTTCCAGGCCAGTTCCCGAAATTGTTCGTGAGCCGAAGGCACGGGGAAATACTCTGTGTTAGATGATAATAATTATAACCCAAGAATCATTCCATATGGCAAGCAATTATGTGGAAGGACATCCGGCAAGCAACCAATCCTCCAGGAAAAACAGCCGGGATTCGAAGTGCTCGACCTGGGCCACTGGTCTTGATTAGAATGCACACAGAATCCCAACCAATAGGAGCTTGCAAGATGATGAAAACGATCGGAAGTCTACTCCTCGCATTGATCCTGGTCGCGACTGTGTGCGCCGCGCAAGATGTTGTCACTGCCGTGCACGGGACGATCAAAAAGATCGATTCGACCACCAAGACCATCGTCGTCAAGACGGCCGATGGCACGGAGCACTCGCTCCATCTTGTCGCCAAAACAACGGTACATGGCGCAGATGCCTCAGCGAAAGATTCCTGGCATGGATTGAAGGAAGGAACCGAGGTCGTGGCCCACTACACCACCCGTGGGACTGAAGACACGGCGGTAGAGTTCGACAAGGTGGGNNAAGAAACTGGTCGTCAAGACGGCCGACGGCACCGAGGAGACGTTCCGGCTGACCGGCCACGCCACCGAGGATGCGGGGAAAGATATGGCAAAGGGAACCGAAAAAGGCGCAAAGGTCACCGTCTACTATACCGAGGAGGCAGGCAAGAAGGTCGCCCACTTTTTCGAGAAAATCTAAGTTGAGCGGCAGATCCGCGACAACGCTATGGGGAATGCAAAGCGATTTCACACTTCGCGGCGTGAGCTTTGCCACGAATAGTGACATCAGGTCCGACGGCTTCTAAATTAGGAAAACCAAAATTCAGCCGCAAAAATGCTCTGGCGAGAAAGGCGCTTCCCGCCGCAGCGGGAAGCCCTGTAGACTTTGCATGATTGTGGTTACTGCTTTTCGTCGATATACGTCGAAACTCTTCCCAGCCACTTGGCATCCGACATCTCGGTGATTTTCTTGCCATCCGCGGAGACCGTCAGTTTGTTGACAATGTAGAGTTTCCCGTCACGTTTGTAGGTGACTTCCATTTCATTCGCTCCCAGCTTCTTTACCGACACAGTCTCATTGGCGTAAGTGCCTTTCACCGGCTGCTCCTCGCCGCCAAATTTAGCTTGCCAGCTTTCGCCGGTCGGAGTGGACATGCTCACCTCATCGCCTGAGACCTTCCACATGGTGGTCAGCCCAGCAGTATCTTCGTTAATATTCTGAATACGCCAGGAGCCGGAGGTCGCGTGGGAGCCGGCAGGACCCGCTGCGGCCCGCATGAACTTGACTTCCGACTTGTAAGGCTGGCTGCCATCGGCGGGATAGCTGGTGCCCGCTATGGTCAGCATCTTCCCATCGGCAGAGACCTTCCGGGTCGAATCGCCGCTGGGCTTACCAGCCTTTTTCGTGATGATGTGAATCGAATTCGCGTCCGCCGCCTGCACGGAGATCGTGTCATACGTCTGGCCGGTAACGGACTGGTCCTGGCCGTCGGCCTTGACATTGATTTTGGGGACGCAAGTTTCGCAGTCGTACATGCCATTGTTGACGGAAAAAATGTACGGCTTTTGCGACAGCTTGGACTCGGCCATGTTGGTCTTCCAAGTACCGTCGAATGGGCTTTGGGCAAACATCAGAAAAGGGAATAAACACACAACTCCGCAAAGCAGCTTCTTCATGTTTCTCTCCTATTTCGGAATCTTTGTGGAAGTCCAGACACACTGTAACGTTCAACCGGAACTTCCTTTTTGCTTTCGAAAACGGCACCATAATACACCGTCTCG
>PLKR01000126.1 GCA_003140655.1 Acidobacteriaceae bacterium
AAGTCCCGTAAACAAGATATTTTCCTCGCTCGGAAGGCTCGAACCAGTCCAAAGCAATAGTTCCATCCGCCGCCAGCAAGTTCACATCGACCAGCACGCGGTCTTTCCCGTCAATCCCCTCCCGCACATAAAGCACAGGCTGATTCTGCAACCCGTCACGCCGCGTATAGAAATAAAATTTCCCGCCAATCCGCGGCACCCCAATGTCGCCAATACGAAGCAACTCGCTAAGCCGCGTATGAATCGCCTCGCGCCCCGGAAGGGGATCAAGCACACCCCGCGTATAAGCCATCTCCTCCGCAACCCACTTCTGAGTCTCCGGACTAGTCCCATCCTCCAGCCACCGGTACTTATCGACAATCTTGTTCCCGTAAAAAGTTTCCTCAAGCGGCCGCACCTCAGCCTTGGGAGGACCAGACGCGCGAGGACCAACCGGCGCAGAAGCCTGCCCACCACCGCCCCCATAAACCGCCGCCATAAAAAGCAGCGAAGCAAACAAACTCCCACACCAACCACCCCCTCCACCCATAAACAATCGTTCTCTACGCTGACGAGCGCGCGCTCCGCGCGCGCCAGAGCAAAAACCGCCTCCGCTTCTGCAGCGTACACAATATTTTCAGACCGCGCAGCAGAATGCTATGATAAACAAGCAGTAAGCCCAGCAAGAAGNNGAGTCCTACCTGAGGAGCCATTTCTTTTCTAAGCTGTTGACTCCCCAAGGGTACGACGGTCCTTTCTAATGTTTCACTCCCATTTCTCTCAAGTCTCAGTACTAGACGGAGAGGTCGATGCGAGTGAACAGAAGAGTGAGCATTTGGAAGCCATCCAGAGTCCGGGGACTGTTCGAACGGGCGTCCTGTGACTCAATCGAGTCTAGGGCGCTTTCGTTTGCGGACTCTTAAACTTCTTGACGCAAGTTGTACGTCCTTGAAGCCGCTTTTTCAATGCACCGCGTTTCGGATTGATTCTTCCAGTTGCCGGATTGTCTCTGGCAGCCAGCTTTGAAGCATCTGCTCAATCTCTTCGTTCGTCCCTGTGTCCGGTGCTCTTCTTTGTTGACACCGATCTTACTCAGGAATAGCATCTGGGGCTGAGTTCGCGTCTCTTGCGTTAAATGTCCCCCCGGAACCGAGCACTGAGAGCAGATTCCAAGCGCTACGAGTAGACAGCAAGGGCCCCGTTTTCTTTGGTTCCGGTTTCGTTCCTACCGCACTCAGATCGGAGAAGAACCATGAGAATTAGAATGAGGTGTGATTGTTTTGTTCGCGCCGTTCTGTTCTCGACGATGTTCCTTCTGCTCCCGCTAGTAGTTGCGGCGCAGAACGTACTTACCTAACATGGGGAAGTTCAACTCGGGCAGCAACAATGTGATTCAGACGATAACGGGTGCGGCAGAAGGGTACTTCAGCAGTCCGGCTTACTTCGACAATGCGGTCTACTACTCCGGTCGAGAGGACTATCTCGACCGATACACCTTGACTAATGGAGCGCTGTCCAAGACCCCGGCCTCAAAGTCGCCCACCACCCTCGTGGCCGGAGGCACGGCATCAATTTCGGCAGATGGTTCGGCGAACGCCATTGTGTGGGTCGTTGACGCCCCGTCCACAAAGGAAACCACTGCCGTGCTTCACGCCTACAAGGCCTCCAAGGTTTCGGACGAGTTGTACAACAGCCAGCAGAACGCGACGCGAGACACTGTGGGAAGTGGGATAAAGTTCTCAGTCCCCACTGTCGCTAATGGAAACGTATACGTCGGCAGCAGAAGCGGATCAACCGACAGTCTGTACATTTACGGCCTCTTGCCGTGATTTTGTAGATGGGCGTATGCCACGCCCTGTTCGGCGTTTCGCCCCGATTCTCTCAGGACGACGTCGTTTCTTGTGTAACAAAATGATCTTCCCTCCGCCAGATTTGCTATGATCCTCAGTCGAGGGGGAACCAATGGGAAACTTGTCTGGAATAGTGCGGCATCTGAAAAAGGAACTGGAAAGAGCAGAGAAGGAAGTCCGGCGGTTTGGGGCTGCGCTCGCGGCTCTGGGAAGCTCACATGCAAACGGCCGGAGCACTCTATCGGCTGCGGGTCGAAAGAAGATCAGCCTCGCACAGAAAGCGCGATGGGCAAAGAGAGCGGGGAATGATCAAGCGGGAAAGACGAAACCCAAGCACACAATATCGGTGGCAGGCAGAAAGAGGATCGCGGCGGCACAGCGGGCACGGTGGGCGAAGGTGAGGGCGGGGGAAAAGAAGGCGGCATAGCCCGTTGCGGCAAGACTAACCATCCGGAAGTAATCGCCGCGCGCAGGTTGGAATCCGTTCAGGTGAGCGAGTGATGGACCGTGGAATCCCAGGTCTCGCAAAAACGGCGAGACCTGGGGCACCCCCAATCTCTACAGAAAGATTGCAATCTGCGTTACCAGAGCGAGGCTGAGCTGCGGGCCGCGTACGCGGCCCGTATCCGAAAAAATGTCGTATTCTGTTTCTTCTCCAAAAATGCGTTGATCTGGTCGTTCGATGCCTGGCGGATGAGTGCCAGCTTGCAGTTACGGACTTTCCTGGATAGAGACCGGTCTGACCGCACGGCCTCCAATTGCGACTTCGTCGACTCCAAAGTGTCGAGCATCTGCGATTGCTGGTTTGCCGTCAGCTTCAGTCGCTTGCTTAGTTGCTCTGTCCGCTTCGCCGGATCGAAATCTCCATTCTGATACCATTCCGGGGACGCTACGGGCACGGTGCACGCGCGGAGGCTGGTACACACTCGGCATCTTGGCACACACTTCTGATTGCCATCTCGCACTACCGCATCGTCGAAAAACTTGGCGGCGGCGGGATCCATGATGTTTTGCGCAAGCGCCGAGACCGCGAGCAAGCCGACGAAGGCCAAGGCCGATAGAAGCAGGCATTGTCTTAGCATAGGTTCTCCACGTGTGAACCTTCGACCTGCGACACTTATAACCAATTCAGATTATGAACCCGGAGTTGTAAAAGCGCAGCGTCTTTTACGAATCTTTACTTGATGATCGAGCTGTTTTCTGGCGTTTCCGTTTCTGGAGTAGTTGCTGAAATCAGACCATAGCGCGCTTTCGGCAATCCTGCGGAAGCGCGGCAGTCAGCGGCAGAGGCTTTGAAGCTGGCTCCGACAAGTCCGGGCGTCGAGGTGGAAGCCGCGCTTGCGTTTGCCATGGCGGGCGACACGGCACGAGCCCAATCGTTGGCGCAAGACTTAGGGAAACGCTTCCCGCTCGATACGCAGATGCAATCGCTCTGGCTGCCTGCGATTCAGGCGCAGTTGGCCCTGGACAGGAAGAACCCTACTGCTGCCCTGAATGCGCTGCAAGCGGCTTCACCCATCGAGCTGGGGCTGATCCCGTTCGTCGCCAATATTTCCTGCCTGTATCACGTGTATGTTCGCGGCGAGGCATACCTGGCAGCCGGACAGGGCAAAGAAGCCGCCGCCGNNCGCATCTGGGCGTGGCTCGGGCCAACGCGTTGCAGGCGCGAAGTTCGTCCGGGGCTGATGCTGATCTTGCGCGCAGTCGGGCGCTTGCTGCTTACAAGGAGTTTTTTGTGATTTAGAAGGATGCTGATTCGGATATTCCTATTCTGAAGGAAGCTAAGGTCGAGTACGCGAAGTTGCAGTGAGGGTCGGGTAGGGATGCTTCGGCTGCGCAGGATCGTCCTTTGGACGATCCTACTTCGCTCAGCATGACAGGGGCGTGGGTCAGCCGTGGTGCTCGCTTCACTCGCTGGACAGCCGAGGCGGCTGTCCCCACAATGAGTTGTGGCGCTGCTGGCGGGCAGCAGGTTCCTCGCGCGCCT
>PLKR01000221.1:0-8264 GCA_003140655.1 Acidobacteriaceae bacterium
GGAATTCCTCCGGCATGGCCAGTGAGTTGGGATCGATGGTGGTGACCGAACAGATCGACGCCATGCGAGCTCTGGGCACCGACCCCATGAAAAAACTGGTCACACCGCGCGTGACCGCCACGGTGTTCATGTTGTTTTTCCTGACCATCATTTCCGATATCGTGGGCCTGGCTGGAGGCTTGTTCATCGCCAAAGTGCTGCTCCGTCTCGATGCCCGGCAGTACTGGTCCAACGCCTGGGAAACGCTGGTATTCCAGGATGTGTTCATGGGGTTGACCAAGCCGGTTCTCTTCGGCTTCATCATCGCGACCGTGGGCTGCTTCTACGGCATGAACGCGCGCGGAGGAACCCAGGGTGTGGGCCGCGCCACTACCCAAGCCGTGGTCGCGGCTTCCGTTTTGATCCTGGCGGGGGATTTGTTCCTTACGCGATTCCTGATGGCCGTGCTCACTTTCCACTGATTCCATGTCCGCACCAACGTTGCCGCTGGATTCCGCCGCCCTGACGACCAGGGAAAATTCCGCGCCGGCCATCGTGTTTGAAGATGTGGCGCTCTCCTTTGCCGGGAATGACGTACTGAGCGGAGTTTCCTTCCGTCTGGCCCGGGGTGAGACTAAGGCGCTGTTCGGCGTTGCAGGCTCAGGCAAGAGCCTGATTCTCAAGCTTGTACTTGGACTGATCCGGCCGGATACGGGACGCATTGTCGTACTCGGGCAGGATGTGACCCAGATGCGGGAAGAAGACTTGTTTGCCTTACGCCGCAAGATTGGGATGGTCTTCCAGGAGAGCGCGCTGTTCGATTCCCTTACGGTGCGCGAAAACGTCGCCTACCGCCTGATGGAGGAGCACGGAGTCTATGACGAAGAGATCGACCGCAAAGTGCGCGAGGTACTACGCTTCGTGGAACTGGAGCACACGCTCGATCTCAATCCCTCGGAGCTTTCCGGCGGCATGCGGCGGCGCGTGGCCATCGCCCGTGCGCTGATTACGCAGCCGGAGCTGTTGCTTTATGACTCACCCACCGGAGGCCTCGATCCAGTCACGTCGAACACCATCATCGAATTGATCGTGAAGCAGCGCGATGTGTACCAGACGAGCGCTCTGATGGTCACGCACCGTTTGCAGGATGCCTTCACCATGGCGACACATCAGTTCGACAAACAAGCCAACCACATCGTGCCGCTGCCGCCCGGCCAGCATTGCGAAGTGCCTATGAGTTTTCTGATCTTGCGCGATGGCAAAGTGATTTTCGACGGCGACCTGCAGCAACTGGCTCACACCGAGGACGAGTACATAAAGGAATACATCTCGTAGCAGTGGCCAGTGGTCAGTGGTCAGTAAGACCAAAGATGCTTTTCGGCCTCTCTTACTGGCCACTGATCACTGACCACTGACCACTGTTTCTCACTTTCCTGCCATCAGTTTTTCCACCTCTTCGGCGCTCGACGGCAACGCGCCGCTCAGTTTGATCAGCTTGCCGCTCTGATCCACGTAGTAGTCGTCTTCGATGCGCACGCCGAGGTTTTCCTCGGGAATGTAGATTCCCGGTTCGATTGTGAAAACCATGCCGGGACCGAGTGGAACGTTGTAGTCATCAGGATCATGCACGTTCAGCCCGACATAGTGTCCCAGGCCGTGGATGAAGTACTGCCCCAGCGGCTGGCCATGCAGGTCTTTGCCATGGGTGTTGATGTAGTCGAAGGCGACCTGGTAGAGCGAATTAGCGCTGGGCGAGTTGGCGCCGCCGCGTGTGATGGTCGACTTGCCGGACTGGAATGCGGCCATGGCGGCCTGTTGCGCGCCCAAAACAATGTCGTAGATCTCGCGCTGGCGCGCGGTGAAGTGGCCGCTGATGGGAAGAGTACGCGTAATGTCGGAGGCATACATCGAGTATTCGCCCGCGGCATCGATAACGACCACATCCCCGGATTTCATCACATTGTCATCGTCCGAATAGTGCAGAACGGTTGAGTAGTAACCAGAGCCCACAATGGGCGCGTAGGCTACCCGCTCGCAGCCACGCTTACCCCACTCGTATTGCATGAGAGCGGAGATCTCGCGCTCGTTGACGTTCGGCTTCACGGCCTTGAACGCGGCGAAGTGGGCGGCTACGGATGCGTCGACAGCNNATCATCGGCTTCACGTCCTGAAAGGTCAGATACGCATTGAGCCGCTTCAGAAAAGCCAGCGGCGCGGTCGAGGGAGAAGTCTCACCGTGCGAAGCAACGTCGGTGTAGACGACGGGACGGGCTGCGCCC
The DNA here is from genome assembly GCA_003140655.1 of Acidobacteriaceae bacterium. Lineage (GTDB taxonomy): Bacteria > Acidobacteriota > Terriglobia > Terriglobales > Acidobacteriaceae > Sulfotelmatobacter. The sequence continues at coordinate 2,259 of PLKR01000221.1, forward strand.
ACGTATCGGGCAACTTCGTTGGGGAGTTGTCCCATATCTTCGACGTGATCGAAGCCGGTAATCTTTGGAGCTTCGGGGTTCTCCGCGCCGAGCTTGGGGCCAGTCCATTTCTCCTGGGTCAGATTGCGGGGAGGGAGAAAAAGGATCTCGGTGTAGGGGCGCGCGGGTGTATCGGCTTTAGCGTCGGCAGCCGATGCAATCAGCAAAGCTGCGCCCGGCTCGTTCAGACCCGAGAGATAGAAGAAGTTGTCGTCCTGGCGGAATCCGTAAAGATCGTTAGGGCCGTCGTTCTCTGTGGCGGCGAACAGCACGACCACGCCTGCCACTTTCTTGGCAAACGCATCGCGGCGGGCATGATAATCGGAGTTGGGCTGGCGGTCGAAGGCAAAACTCGACTCAGCGGGGGCCAGAAGAAAAAGGCTGGTAAGGAAACCCGCCAGGACAAAAGAAGACTGCAGTTTTCGCATCGTGTAATCCATCCGTTCGTTTGACGTGCGAGCAACTCCACCGTCACCGGGCGGCGTTGGCTCTTCGACTAGAAACTCCGGGACAAGAAACTCCAGGTTATTTCTGCCCGCCGGTGGCACTTTGTTTTGCCTGCAGGAACGAGTCGACGTTGCTCTTGTAGATCAGGGCAGAACCAGTATCCACGAAGGATGGGATTGGCGCAAAGCTGTCCTTCGACCAGTCCGTTTCGAGCGAAGGCGGCTTGTGATGATAAAGATTGTCGAGCATCTGCATGCCCACGAAGGCCATGGTGTAGGGCTTCTGCGCGATGGTGGCGGCGATGCCGCCCTTCTTGATCCAATCCAGGGTCTCGGGATCAGTGTCCATCGCCATCACTACCTTGCCGGTGATCTTGTAGCTGTTGAGAACGCCGGCAACTTCCTTGCCCGATTGCGCCTCCAGACAGACGAAGGCATCGACCTGATCCTTTTCCTTGCCGATGATTTGAGTGGTGGTATCGAAGGCGATGCGCGGATCGCCCTGAATATCGACCACGCGCGTGATTTTGATGCCAGCGCGCTCGAGCGCATCCTTGTAACCGCGCAGACGGTCCTGCATGTTGTGCTGGTCGGGCATGGTGAAGACCACGACGTTGCCCTTACCGTGCAACTCCTGTGCTAGGCGCATGCCGCCGCTCACGCCGGCCGCATAGTTGTTGGTGCCGATGAAGAAGAGCCGCTTGCTGGCCGGGGCGTCGGAATCCATGGTGATTACCGGGATCCCGGCGGTGATCGCCTTGTCGATGCTGTCTTTGAGCAGGGCGGGGTCGGTCACGCCGAGCAGGATGCCGGTAGCTTTTTGCTGCACGGCCTGGTCGAGCGCGTCGCGTTCGGCTTTAGGATCGTAGCTGTTGGGGCCAACGAAATCAGCGCGCACTTTGAACTGTCCTGCCGCCTTGGTGAAACCCGCGCCAGCCGCCTGCCAGTAAGGTACCTGGAGGTTAGCCGCCACGAATACGAAGTACTCGTTGGAATCGTGTGAGCCACAACTGAGCAGCGAGGCGACAAACAACGCTATAGCGAGAAGAGAAAACAGCTTACGGCAGCGGAGCATCGGATCCTCCTTCGAGCCGCGGAGCTCGATTAGGCCAGAAACGCAGCGTCTCTGGCGGCGGCTAGTACCTATTCACTGTCGGGCTTCGCGCCGGGAAGACGCTTGGCCAGCAGCTTAATCTGTCCATTGTGGTTCGACTCGTGTTCACAAACGTGGAACCATTTGCAATAGTTGTTCGTGGGACCCCAAGGCCAGTCTTTGTCGACCGACATTAACCAACTGTCGTCGCGTTTGCGGAATTCTCCCAGCGCCTTTTCTCTGGTCTCTTCCAGAATCTTCAGATAGTAATCGAGGTCGTTGCCTTTGATCGCTTTGCGGGCGGGCTCGCCGAGATCCATCGAAGTATCCCATTTCTGCTTCACCGAATCCGGCCAACTCCCCCAGGCCTTGGCTTCAAACGTGTTCATTTGGTAATAGGTCTCGGTCGCCGCAAGATGCAGCAGCAACGCTCCGATCGAATTCGCCTTGCTGTCCAGCAAATAGTCGAGATCCTTTTGCGACAGCCCTTTTACAGAATGGAGAACCATGGCGCGCATCCAGGTCATCATCGACACAAGCGTTCCGATTTGCGGCGAATAGCCGGGCTTTGGACCGATGATGTTGATGCCTTGATCGTCCGGCCAAGCCATCGTTGGCAGTAGAGCGAATCCGGAGACTCCTGTGGTGAGGGCAGCCGACGCTTGCAAGAACTTCCTTCGGCTGTCGGGGGCATCATGGAGCGTTGTCATTGTATTTCCTCGCGTTGCCGCCGAAAAGCGGTGAGCATCGAAACCGGCAGACATTGTACACCCGCTCCGTTCGCCGACCTTACACTCCGACCGGGAATGGCTTGGTGTGAGTCTCGGCGCTAAGCTCGACACCGGCGAAACGGCCTTGTAGCAGAGACATCAATCCTGTGTACCAGTAGCCCACCACGAACAGCAGGAGGAATGGAACCGTGACATAGTTCTCATTCTCGACCGCATAGAACACAGTGAGCGCGAAGTAGCTGCCGATCGCCAGTTCGAGCCAGGGCACCCACCCCAGGCGCTTGCGGTACTTGGTGGCGCTGAGTTTGTCTGTCTTCGATACCACGCTGTACTTGGGCGTGCGTGCGAAGGCGCTCTTGCTGCCAATGAGCGCTTCGATCACGGCTTTGGTGTTGGTGATGGTCAATCCAATGCCGAGGGCCATGAGGACCGGCAGATACAGCAACGCGCGCGGCCAGCTTTTGGGAAAGAGTTCACGCTGCGAAACCAGGTAGAAGCTCGAAATGGAAAACGTCGAGGCCATGAACAGCGGCAAGTCGATGAAGAGCATCTGAAACCATCCCTGATAGAAGCGGATGATCATGGCCGGTAAAATCAGCACTGAGAGCACGATCATCAGCGGATAGCTCAGGTTCGCGGTCAGGTGATACCAGGCCTCGATCTTGGTGTGCAGCGGGGCGTCGCTGCGAAGCACGCGCGGCAGAATCTTCTTTCCAGTCTGGATCAATCCTTTGGCCCAACGCGCCTGCTGGGTTTTGAACGCGGTCATCTCCACGGGCAATTCGGCAGGGCACTCCACATCCTGCAGATAGATGAATTTCCATCCCTTAAGCTGGGCGCGGTAAGAAAGATCGGTGTCTTCGGTGAGCGTGTCGTGCTGCCAGCCGCCAGCTTCGTCGATGGCCGCGAGCCGCCAAACTCCAGCCGTGCCGTTGAAGTTAAAGAAGACGCCGCTGCGGGCGCGTCCGGAGTGCTCGAGCACGAAATGGCCGTCGAGCAGGATGGCTTCGACCTGCGTGAGGAAAGAATAGTTGCGGTTGATATGCGTCCAGCGCGTTTGCACCATGCCGATCTTTGACTCAGTGAAGTGATGGATGGTGCGCAGCAGAAAATCTTCCGGCGGAGTGAAATCGGCGTCGAAAATGGCGACGAACTCGCCCTTCGCTGTCTTCAGCCCCTCAGCCAGCGCTCCCGCCTTGAAGCCTTCGCGATTGGTGCGGTGATAGTAGCTGATGGGATTTCCCAGCACGGCATAGCGTTCCACCAGGTTGCGCGCCACTTCGACGGTTTCGTCGGTAGAATCGTCGAGCACCTGAATGTCGAGCTTCTCCCGCGGATACTTCAGCTTGCAGATGGACTCCAGCAGCCGCTCGACCACGTACTGCTCATTGAAGATGGGCAGTTGCACGGTAATGCGCGGCAACTCCTCAAAGTACGCGGCCGGTTCGGTCGTGCGGTTTTTCTTGTGCTTGTAATATAGATAAACCAGCACGTAACGATGCATCCCGTAAGCGGCCAGCAGGATCAGCACTATGAAATAAGGAATCAGCAGCGCGCGATCGAATGCGTCGGTGTGGTAAAGGCCTTGGAACGTCTTATCCAGCAAATGCTGGCGGAGATAGGGCAGAACCCCTTTGGGGGCAGCCCATACGGCCAGCATCGAAGACAGGATGAGATCAGAACGCAGCAAGGGATGCGGTCAAAACCTTTATTCTACCGGATTCGGGGCTAACGCCGCGTCGCCCAAGCGAGGCCATCGGGGTCGTGACCGGCCTCGATGCGGCCAACTACTTCCAGCGAATGCAAATTGATGACCGAAACATAACCATCAGGAGAACACGCTACGAAGGCGCGCGCGCCGTCTGGCTGCATCACGATGCCCGCTGCGCCGTGCCCAACCGTGATGCGTTTGACGGTCTTGCGAGTTGCGGTGTCTATGACCGTCACGTCTGAACCCCGCAAAGTAGAAATGAGCGCAAACTTTCCGTCGGGCGTGAACTTGAGCCGATTTGCGCCGCCCACATCGGCCGCAAGCGTTTGGCTCACCTGTTTAGTCGCAACCTCGATGATCGACACGGTTCCGTCTCCGGCATTGGCGACCCAGATTTCTTTGCCGTTCGGGGAAACATCAAACCCCTCAGACCCATTGCCGACGCGGACTACCGTCTCATTCCAATCACCTCCTGGAGCGCCCATCGGAGGGCGAGGACCATTCGGTCCTGCAGGCGGCGCACCCGGTGGAGGGCCACCGGGACCGCCGCCAGTGGTCTTCTCCATCATGCTCACGGTGCCGGAGCTGACGTTAGTGGTGACAATCAGTTTCATATCCGGTGAGACGTAAATCATGTGCGTTCTGTTTTGGCCAGTGCCCAGGATCCAGTCGACGCGTTGTGCAGCGGGATCATAACTGCCAATGGCCTTGGCGGCTTCGGCGGTGAACCACGCTTTTCCGCCCACGAAAGTCAATCCATGCGGACCGCGCAAAGGTCCAAGGTCGATGGACGGCAAGGCTTTTCGGGCGACCAGGTCGACGACCGCAAGCGTGTTGTATGCTCCGAATCCATAGTTGGACACGTAAGCCGTCTTGCCATCGGTGGATGCGATGACTTCGTGGGGATCATTTCCGACCGGTATCCGCGCGATCACGTGCAGGCTGGAAGGATCGACGATCAAGAGCGTGCTGTCGCGTTTGGCGAGCACCAGCAACGCATTCGCGGGCGTGTCGTCAGTTTGAACAAGGGCGCCAAGCATGCCTACGAACAGAGCGAATGACGTTAGGGCAACTTTCATAATTCCAAAAGCATACTCCACCACATCGCCAGAGGGGCGCTGAAGGCAGCGGGACTACGGTTGGTCCGGAGCCGGAATCGCCTTGATCCGAATGCTCTGTCGCTCGCCTTCGCTTAGGATCAGCGCCTTACCCTGGCCTTCGTAGGTCTTGAGGAATTCGGGACTGTAGTAGGCTTCGCCATCAACGCTCTCCCAGGCGAAGAGCGTGTAATCGCCGGGGGGCATGCCTCGGAGAATGAATCGTCCGCTTTGATCGGTGACCGCTTTGCGATAGCGGTCGGGATGGCTGCGGAAGTGCGCTTCGGGNNTTACGCTGAATCCGGAGTCCGCCCCATCGCGGCCCGCGGTCACGGATTTCAGAAACCAATCCGGCATCGCACTGGCGTCAGAAATCTGAACAGAATAACGACCTGCAGGCACGTTCTTCCACTCGAAGCTGCTGTCGGCATTCACGTGGGCCAGGGTGGAGAAATCTTCTTGCATGGTGAAAGCACCGAACGCGTCGTCATCGCCGTCGGCGGAGNNGAATCGAGCCGCCGGTTTGAGGCGCGAGTTTGAGACCTTCCACGTTTGCAGACCCGATCTGAAGGTCTTGACGCGCCATCATAGGCACCGGAGGGTTATCGACCGTAGCGAGAATGGTGTAGGCCCCGGGAGCAACATCGCGAATCTCGAAGCTGCCGTCTTTGTGCATCTCCGCGCCGTTCAGCACCAGACTGAAGTCTTTGGATTGCAGCATGATCGCGGCGGTAAAACCGGGCGGCAGGTTCACCACCGAGCCGCGTATGGTGAAGCTGGGGCTCGGTGTGAGCGAGAAATTCACCGGAAAATCATCGCCGGCATGCAACTGAATGGACGCGGCCTGCCCGCGGTCTCTGGTGCCGGGATAGTAAGTGGTTTGGTAGGC
>PLKR01000221.1:8385-8510 GCA_003140655.1 Acidobacteriaceae bacterium
TTCAGGTCCTGGCCCGCGGTCAGCGTGAGCACCCGGCCTTCGGTGCGGCGCCGGTGCTTGTCGATTTCCTGGTAGCCGCTGCGTTCCACAAACATGCGATAGCGGCCGGGCACGATATTTTCAAT
>PLKR01000463.1 GCA_003140655.1 Acidobacteriaceae bacterium
TTCTCAGTTTACGAAATCAGGCGTTACACTCATCGACAATTGACCTATCCGGGTCAATGAGTGTGTAGGCGATGTTTCGCCATCTTTCCCACGGCGACGCCTGGTTGGACCTGCAAAGGGCGTTTCTCTCTTGCCCCAGGCGTAGAATGTCCATTGCCGTGTCTGGGTCTCGCGTGGTCGATGGCTGAGAGCGAAAAGCTTTGAGAAAGTAGAGATGATGTTGAAGGTGGCAGGAAGACGCAAGGTTCTAGCCGCAGCCGCGCTCTGGGGAGCGTGCGCTTGGTTCCTGAGCTTGGATGTGGATTTCCTTGTAACGAATCTCCGCAGCGCTCCCCATTGGCTGCTTCAGGGTCTCCGTGCTCTGTTCATGGGAGTGAGCGTCGCCATCGGCTATGCGGTATATCGGAAGTATCTGCTTGAAATACGGACTCGTAGCGAGAAGTATGCAGAGATTCGAGAGGAGATTCGCCGACTTCTTGCCGCTTTGCTCACCACTCCCGATGAAGATTTGATCCGCCAACTGCAACGCACGATCAAGCGCATCGAGCAAGTGCTCAAACGTCACGACCCCCAGGCCGCTCACCTAGGTGTGGAACGGAAAAAGGCAAAGGTTGCGTGAAACACCGACCAGCAGCATGAGGAAAAGTCGATGAATTCTAATGATCACTATGGCCTCGCCGAATGGGGCGCACAGGGCTTTATGAAGTGCTACAACGGCCATTACAAGCACCCCCAATTCTTTGCTCCCACCGAGCGTCGAAAAGCAGAGAAAGGCAAGGGCGCGATCTGCATGACCTGTCAGAAGACAGCCCGGGGGAAAGCCGCCTCTCCAGGGAAGGTGAGTAAGAAGGAAAAGGCGAAGCGGGGCTCAGCTTGGCGAGAGGGCGGCCACGACCACATGCTCCTCGCAGGCACGAAGTTCTAGCGGGCTCGATCCCGTTCTTGACTGTGTAGCTTGGGGCATCCAGCAACTGTCAAGAGTTACAGGGGCATCGGAAATCCGAAACGTGCGGCTCTGGACGGTTGACGCAAACAGGCGTGGCTGTTGAAAAACTCCTTTCCACGAAATTGGCAAAAATAAAATTGCATCAGGATGCCCTACAAACGACTTTCTCTTCCTCGGTTTTTCTAGACATTTTCCATCCCCCAAGATTTCGCTGTTTTGAGGAAACTGGACTTTTTCAACACCCACGCCTGTTAACGACAGTTGATAACGACAGTTGACCGAAAGCACAAACAGCTTGACGGCGGCCCGGTTCGGGCCTAACATTCCGGCGTGTTTTGGGAAGCTCCCCTCTTCCTAGCCAATCTATTCCTGTCTTACCCGCGGAGGTTTTGCGGGCGCAGGTTCATCAACAGAGCAGCCAATCAACAGAGCAGCCAAAGGAGAAGCTACCCATGAAATTCCGAACATGGATGTCAATGACCGTAGCATGTCTATTCGCCGCGCTGGCGATTACGGTTCAAATCTCTGCACAAATCACCACGTTCAACGTTACGGGCGCAGGCACAGGCTCCGGCCAAGGCACGACACCCGCCCAAATCAATGTGTGGGGCTCGATCACGGGATACTACGCGGACTCGAGCGGGGTTTATCACGGCTTCCTGCGGGCTCCCAACGGGAGTATCACCACGTTTGACCCTACAGGATCCATTTTCACCGCCGCCTACAGCCTCAACCTGGAGGGGTCGATCGCGGGATATTACATAGACTCGACGTTGTTTCAGTTCCACGACTTTCTGCGCGCTCCCGACGGAACTTTCACGACGTTTGACCCTACGGGGTCCACGGCCACCTTTGCTTCGAACATCAACGATTTCGGTGCGATCGCGGGATTCTACGCTGACTCGAGTGGCTTGTATCACGGCTTCGTGCGCGCTTCGAACGCGAATATCACCACGTTTGACCCTACGGGGTCGCAGGGCACCTTCACAGTATCTGCCTCTGGCCTCAACGATGCGGGGGCGATCGCAGGAGAATACCTTGACTCGAGCGGGGTGTATCACGGCTTCCTGCGCGCTGGAAACGGGACTATCACTAGGTTCAACGTCACGGGAGCAGGCACAGGCGCCGGCCAAGGCACTATATCCGCAAGCATCAACAATTTCGGGGTGATCGCGGGAAACTACATTGACTCGAGCGGGGTAAATCACGGCTTCGTGCGCACTCCCGACGGAAATATCACCAAGTTCAACGTTAAGGGCGCGGGGACGGCCTCCGGCCAAGGCACCGTCGCCGGCAGCAACAACCTGGAGGGGGTGACCGCGGGAAACTACATTGACTCGAGCGGAGTTTATCACGGCTTCCTGCGCCTGCCGTGAGCGCGTCGGGTAGTGCTCGCTTTTCACAAAACTCTGAGACTTTTGCGCGCCCGGAGAAAAGCGGGGCAGACTTCGGAAAGAACGAGGTCTGCCCTTTCTTATCGCCCCAAAGGCACAGTTTACCTTGTAGTGTCTCAGATACCTCTTAATTGTTGATGGCGTAATATCGGTTAGCTGATCACTCATCCAGAATCGTTGGACCCGCTGCGCGCCGATGAACGCCGGAAATCCGGGGACAGCGGGGCTGATCTTGAGTCTCCCTACTCTAAACTTGCAAACAATCATTTAACAATTTTGAGACAACTGTGCTGCATCCCAACTCGACTTGCGCGAGTCCAACATCCCATACGACGTGAAAGCGGCTTTCGTTGAAGAGTCGCTGCTTTGGAGAAAAGCTATGTGGATGAGGTCATGCGCTATCTGTAAGGCGCTAATGAAAAAGCTGAGATTAAGCGATTCTGTGCGCTGTCAGTGCGGGTGGGAGTGGTAGGGCACCATACGAATCGAAAGCCGGCTGCAATCCTGTAAACAGCGTGCGGGTTTGGCCAAAATAATCGAGTTCTACATACCGAGGACGTTCCGAAAAAGCGTGAAATGGGTTTCCCCCGAACAACGCGGAAGATTATCGGGTTCACTTCACAGATAAATTGCAGGGGAGGCTTGGTCGAGCGGAAACCCAGACCTCCCGGTGGCCGAGCATAGGAGGAAGATTTCGCGGTCGCTAACGAAGCAGGGCGACTGAAAGCCCTTCGCCAGTACAAGATTTTGGACACAGACCCGGAGCAGGCATTTGATGACCTGACGCTGATCGCTTCGCAATCTGCGGCGTTCCGATCGCCCTAATCAGCCTGGTGGACGAGGACCGCCAATGGTTCAAGTCGCGGATTGGTGTTGAGGTCCAGGAGACCTCGCGCAGCGTCTGCTTCTGCGCACACGCCATTCACCAACAAGGCATCTTTAGAGTAGCCGATGCGTTGAACGACGCGCGATTCCGCGACAACCCGCTCGTGCAGGGCGACCCGCACATCCGTTTCTATGCGGGAGCCCCGATCACAACGCAGGATGGCTACGCGCTTGGAACCCTCTGCGTGATCGATTATGTCCCGCGCAAGCTCACCGACGATCAGAACAACGCGCTCATGGCGCTCCAGCGCCAGGTGGCGGCGCAACTCGAACTGCGCCGCAACCTCGAAGAACTGCGCGTAGCTCTCGAAGGCATCGAGACGCTCAGCGCTCTGATTCCCTATTGCTCAACTTGCGAACTGAACATCGTTATTCCAGCCGATACGGGGGCGATGCAGAAGGTGACCGCTGGCGTAAACGAACTTCTCGCAGGCAAACAATGGCCAAAAAAGGAGATTGTGGAGGTCGAACTCGCCTTGCAGGAGGCGCTGGTTAACGCCATCCGCCACGGGTGCAACAACGATCCGGAGAAGCAGGTGCAGTGTTGCGTCACCTTCGACGCGGCGGGAGAACTCGTGATTGTAGTCAGGGACCCGGGACCGGGGTTCGATGTGGCGGCCGTGCCTAACCCGCTCGAAGGTGACAACCTGTTTAAGGGAAGCGGGCGAGGTGTGTTCCTGATCAACCAGTTGATGGACACCGTCGAGTTCACCGAAAAGGGTCACAGAGTGCTGATGCGGAAGCAACGGGACGCGATGGTAGAATCGGACGCCGACGCCAGCCGAAATTCTTCGTAGCCTATCCAGGATACGCGATAGCAATATAGCTGCTCAGGTTATCGATAGTCTCCGCCTGTACGGAAAGCATCCGGTTCACCAGATCGCCGAGTGCCAGCAGATGGGGCGTTGGGCCATTAGGGACCCGTGGACTATGGTTCCCGAGTGGCGGGGGATTCCTGCACCTTCCCTTGACAGTCCAAGAGCAAAAGAGCAATACTTTGGCTGTATTAAACGCATTTAATACGGCCGTTTTCGCGCAGCAAGGAGCAAGCCATGGTGCCTTCCAGCTCCCATCTTTCGATTCGGTTTCGACTCGTTCCAATTGCCGGCGCTTTACTCGCACTGGTTGTATACACCCGACCCGCTCTGGCGCAATCTGCCTACGTGCGCGTCAGTCAAGTTGGCTACGAATCCTGCCAGACACCCTTTCGAGCGTACCTGATGTCCACGGTAGAGGAAAGGAGAGCGAGCTTCGAAGTGGTCAACTCGAAGGGTGCCACCGCATATTCGGGCCACGTCGGTGCTTTGCTGGGCACGTGGAGCCACAGTCAAGAGGCAACGTATGCCGTCTACGCCCTCGACTTCACGGTTCCAGGAGGCGACCTCTACACCATCTCAGTGTCCGGGACGGTGGCTGCGATTTCGCCGCGCTTTGCGGTGGATTCCCCGGATACGCTCTACTCCGGCTTACTCCTGAACACTCTGTTTTTCTACGAAACAGAGCGCGACGGTGCGAACTTCATCCCCAACGCGCTGCGCACGGCGCCCGGACATCTGAAGGATGCAAACGCGCGGCTTTACCAGACGCCATCGCTCGACAGCAACGACTTTATCGACAACGTGCCGCCTACGGCGCCTTTGGTGTCGGCAGAACTCCCGAATGTCGATGCGTCCGGGGGATGGTGGGACGCCGGCGACTACATGAAATACGTCGAGACGACCAGCTACACCGCAGCCCTGATGCAGATAGGGATTCGCGACTTTCCGAAGCAGATGGGGGCGTACAGTCCAATGAACCCTCCGGCGCCGCCCGGCTCTGTCTCTTATGCGGGCAGCAGCGGTCCGGGAGCGCCCGCATCATCCGACTTCACCGGCGAAGCCAGGTTTGGGGTCAACTGGCTGATGAAGATGTGGAACGACAAAACGCGAACCCTGTACTACCAAGTGGACAACAGTCAGGACTGGGATTACTACGGGGAAGGCGATCCCAGTTCGGCCACCGGCAACTGTGGCGGAACCTATGCGACGCTCTACTGCTTGATTACCGAGTACGACATCTGGACCCTGCCCCAGGCGGCCGACAATTTCGACCAACCCGGAGATCCACGGCCTTGCGACCCCTACACCACGTTCTTCATCTGCTATCGTGCGGTGTACGTTGCAGGACAAGCGGGGTCGCCCATCAGCCCGAATCTAGCGGGCCGTTTGGCGGCGGATTTTGCGCTGTGCTATCAGCTCAACCGAACTGCAGATCCTTCTCTGGCGAATCAGTGCCTCAACAATGCGGAGGACATTTTTTCGCTCGCGGATACCTCGTATCCGGACCCTGCGCCTACAGTAGGTTCGGGCACGTGCGGAAATTGCCTGCTGACCATTACCCCATTTGACGGCTATCCCGAGAACGTGTGGGAAGATGACATGGAACTGGGCGCGACCGAACTATACTTTGCTCTGCAATCGGCGGGAGGAGCCGCGAACCTGCCGGCCGGACTGCCGCACACCAATCCCATGGATTATCTCCAGCAGGCGGCGCAGTTTGCCAGGAATTACATCGCAAATATTTACGATGCGGGCTACACAGACACGCTCAACCTGTACGACGTAAGCGGCCTGGCGCATTTCGAACTGTACCGGGCGCTGGAAATGGCGGGAGATCCGAGCGGCTTGGCGGTTTCGCAGTCGAGCATTCGTAAACAATTCCTGAGGCAGGTGGGTGACGCGATCACGCAGGCCGGCTCGGATGCCTGGGGCTTCGGATACCAGTGGAGTTATGGCGACACCACTTCGCACGGCGCCGGTTTATCTGTGATGGCCAGTGAAGCGAATTCCGTGACTCAGTCCAATAGCTACGACACTTACTCGCAGAGATGGCTGGCCAACATCCTGGGTGCGAATGCCTGGGGCTCGTCGTTTATTGTGGGCGACGGAAGCACGTTTCCGAATTGCATCCAGCACCAGGTGGCGAATCTTGCGGGCGCGCTGGATGGAACGTCCGGAGGTGCGCCGGTGCTTTGGGGTGCGGCTACAGAGGGTCCGGCCGGCTATGCCACTTCGGGCGTTGTCGATGGCATGATTTTGTGTCCGGCAACTGGAGTAGATGCATTCAAGAAATTCAACGGCAACGATGGCGCGTTTGATGCGTCGCAAGTAGCGGTGTATCGGGACAACATGCAGTCCTTCAGCACNNTTGGCTCAGCACCCCAGCTTCTGACACAATTCAAAGTGTTCTTGATCTCGGAGGATGGCACGCTTGCTTGGGAGTGCGGTCCACTCCCATTTTCAGCTTTCCTGAGGATACCAATTCCGCCGAAATCTCGGCTTGTCGGAAGATTTGCNNCAGGCTTTGGGATGAAGCGCACAACCCTCCATTCGAGAATGAAAAAGCTTAAGATTTCTCCCCCTGAACCCTGGACCTAAGCCGCACTGGTGTTGCTGGCCCGGGGCGTAGCTGTCCCATCTCTCGTTAAGGAACCCGGCGCCGGCTTGTTTGGCCGGCGCCAGGTCTGTATCGGATCTCGATCCGACATTTTTGAGGAATACGGTTTGCGATTTCAGCGCGGGCACTCCATGGCCCCTATTCCACCGTTATCACAACCCTTGTGGTTTGTTGCATCCCGCCGGCACTCCCGGTTACTGTCACCGTGTACGTGCCCTGCGGTGTTCCCGGATTCGATGCGACAGACGCATTGCTTCCACCACATGCCGTCTGCGCCGCGCAACCGGAGATGATCAGCATGGCGATTCCGAACCCGATGAGTTTTCTGCGATTCGGACGGCCGATCCCAAACGCGCCGAGACAGAGGCCCGGAATGCAGACAGCCAGCAGGAACAACCTCGCCGGCCCCGACTTTCTGTCAGCCAGCCGTCGCGCATTAGCTTGAGACGCCGTGGTGGAAACGCGCAGCGTCGCAGTGCCGACTCCAGCGGACACAGAGACCGAACTCACCGAGCAAGTAACCGGGTCACTGACGACCGGGGTAACTGCGCAGTTCAGGCTTACCGTCGAAGGATTGAATCCGCCCGACGGGTTGATCGTAATGGCCCACTGTGTCGAACCTCCGGCTGGCGTCGTCGCGGGCGTCAGAGCAGTGGAGGATAGGCTGAAGCCGGCAATGCTGACCACTTCATTTACCGGGCTCGAGGTGCTGGGGCTGTAATTGTTGTCGCCGCTATAGACGGCGGTGATGCTGTGCGATCCAGCAGTCAGGGTTGAGGTTGAGACTGTAGCCGATCCGGCGCTCAGGCTGGACGCGCCAATCTGAGTCGATCCGTCGAAAAAGCTGACGGTCCCGGTCGGTACACCGGAAGTTCCCGGAGTAACGGTTGCGTTGAAGGTGACGCTCTGACCGACATTCGCTGGATTCGGAGCTCCGGTGAGCGCGGTCGTGGTGGATGCATTCGTCACCACCTGGGTGAGCACGGTGGAAACGCTGGCGGCATAATTCGAGTCGCCGCTATAGGAGGCGGTGATCGAATGCGAACCGATCGCCAACCCGGACGTCGACAAGGTATCCGTGCCTCCGGACAGACTCGATTGCGCGAGTTGTTGCGATCCGTCGCTGAAAGTGACGGTTCCGGTGGGAGTGCCCTGGGTTTGCGGGGTAACCGTGGCGGTGAAGGTCACGGATTGTCCGAAGCCGGATGGATTGCTTGAGCTGCTGACCGCACTCGTAGTTGAAATCACGAATCCATCGGAGATGTTCAGCAGAATGGTGACTCCGCCGACCGCGAGGTCAGGCCGTCGATCGCCGTTGAAGTCGGCGATCGCCGTGCCGATGCCGACAGCTCCGAGCGACACCGCCGGTTGAAGCGTTCCGTCCCCGTTGCCCAGCAGGAACACACCGGATCCTCCGGAGGCGACATCGAGTTTGTGGTCCCCATTGAAGTCTCCCACCACGATCGTGTGCCAGCCTTCGCTTTGGGGTATGTTCGTCGTGATCGCTGTCTGGAAGGTGCCATCCCCGTTTCCCAGCAGGACGGAAATCGCCCCGGTCGAGCAATCGCTGGCGCATTCATTCTCGACAACAATGTCCAGCTTGCCATCGCCATTCATATCCGCTGCCTGCAGAGAGATAGCATTGATGCCGCCGCTATTGTAGGTAACTGCGGATTGGAAGGTGCCATCGCCGTTGCCCAGCAGCACGCTCACAATACCATTCGAGCAGTTTTGGGGGCTTAAACATTCGTTGGCAACCATGATGTCAGGCTTGCCATCGCCGTTTGTATCTCCTACCGCCAATCCGAGCGAGTAAACTCCTCCCGAGTCGTAACTCACTGCACTCTGAAACGTACCGTCGCCATTGCCCAGCATTACGCTTATCGAGCCGCCGTCGCTGGCCAGCACGATATCGAGCTTGCCATCGCCATTCACATCTGCGAGGACGACGGACTCGCCATCGTTGTTGGTTGAGTATGTAACCGGCGCCTGAAACGTACCGTCGCCGTTGCCGAGTAATACGCTCACCACACCCTGGGAACAATCGTTGGTGTTGTTGCACTCGTTGGTCACAACGATATCGGCTTTGCCGTCTCCGTTCACATCCCCGGCGGCAAGCCAAAGCGCGTACGCACCGCCTGAAGGATAGCTGCCTCCGGCTTGGAAGGTACCGTCTCCGTTGTTTAGGAGGACGCTTACTGCTCCACTGTTGCAGGTGGTACTATTCGCGCATTCATTGGCCATGATGATGTCGGGCTTGCCGTCCCCGTTCACGTCTGCGGTGGCAAGTCCATACGCGTCCCAACCGGCGGATGAATAGATCACGCCTGCTTGCAGTGTGCCATCGCCATAGCCCAGCAGAACGCTGACCGAGCCCGTGCTGCAAACAAACGAGTTGCCAGCACAGGAATTTGTGACCAGAACGTCAGGTTTGCCGTCTCCATTGACATCGCCCAGGATGACGGAGGTGACGGGTGGTGGTCCAATAGGTTCTTCGGAATTGTTTGAGCCGGTGGCATAGCTTGCGCTCAGCTGAAACGTTCCGTCTCCATTGCCTAGAAGAACGCTCGCCGAACCGCCATTCTGGCAACCGGAGTTGGATTGGCACTCGTTGCTAACCACCAGATCGGGTTTGCCGTCGCCGTTGAGATCGATGACGCCGACGGACTGAGCGTACTGTCCACCGGATGTGAATTGAACTGCTGTTTGGAAGGTTCCGTCACCATTGCCCAGCAATACACCGACCACGCCATAGGTGCAGTTTGATGAGTTGGTGCAGCGATTCGCCACAAGAAGATCGGCACGGCCGTCGCCATTGACGTCTCTGAGAGCTACGGAGTCGGCATATACACCGCCCGAACTATAGTTGACGGCGTTCTGAAAGGTTCCGTCACCATTGCCCAGCAGCAGGCTAACGACACCGCTCGAGCAATCACTGCTGCTGGCGCACTCATTGACAATCGCGACGTCGAGTTTGCCGTCGCCGTTGACATCGGCCGCTGCGATGCCTTCTGGCGACTGCCCCCCCGAATTATAAGTGACGGCCGTTTGAAAGGTTCCATCTCCATTGCCCAGCAACACGCTCAGGGCGCCGTTCGAGCATGAGTTACTGCTGGCGCAAACACTGGTTACAAGTAAATCGAGTTTGCCATCGCCGTTGGCATCTGCCACCGCCAGGAAGTTGGAATTCGCCGCTCCTGTGTTGTAGGCCACGGCTGGTTGAAAGGTCCCGTCACCGTTGCCCAAAAGCACGTTCACAGCGCTAGAAGAGCAACCGCTATTGCACTCGCTCACCGCCAGGATGTCGAGCTTTCCATCTCCATTGACATCGCCGAGTGCGACAGATTCCGTGTCCTGCCCGGTTACGTAGCTGACCGGCGTCTGATATGTGCCGTCGCCATTGCCCAGCAAAACGGTCACAACACCATTGGAACAATTATTTGTGGCGCACTGGCTCGCTAGGACTACATCCAATTTGCCGTCACCATTGAGATCTCCTGTGGCACCTCCGAGCGTGTTCTGACCGCCGGACGACGAGGTGATTGCCGCCTTGAAAATCTGCGTCGTGGAGGTTGGCAAACTCATCATAGGCCGCATCTTCTGGTTTTTCTGCGCGGCCGCAAGCACTTTCTCCCCCGGAGTCATGGGGCGGAAAGATACCGGCTTCTGTGTGCCGAACGAAGATGGCACCGGTCCGACAGGATTTGCCGTCAGATGAGGATTTCTTGAAAGAGTTTGGGCTGCGGCGTTAGGTGGGCCGAATTCATAAGCCAGGACTGCTGCGAGTACAATCAGCAACAAAATGACGCGCTTCGAAAACATTGAGTCTCCTCCGCTAGTGGAAATTGAATTGTTTTTGATCTTTAGCTGTTCTTCTTCCAGGGGATGAATGTCAGCCAGCAACTTGCGCAGGAACTCATCTCGAGAAAATCCATAACGCTCGAGCGAAGCATCATTCGCCTCGAGACAGTGGAGGGTTTTCAGATCGTAGACCCTCATCGGTTCAGGGTGATTGCTGAACAGCGTGCGGAAGCTGACTTCGTTTCTCCGTACGATATGGGTCTTTCGTGACGCGGCGGGTGCAGCCCCAGGCGAGAGTTGCGAAGTTACTTGCTCTTCTCTGGAATGCGACATCTAAGGTCCTCAGTGCTCGGTCGACGACAGACTGCGGTTGACTTGATCAGGAACCAGAAAGACAGAGGCAAAGATAGAGACTAACGATCGGGAGTTGTATGGAACCGCCAGAGGATTCGGCCCTGCCTGTTCAGGCTGCTATGACGACCGTAATTCCATGTGCAGTTGACGCGTTTACTTCAAAAGTCTCCAGTGTCACAGGAGACTCCAGAAGCGGCTCCAACATGTCGGCGATCGTGTAATAGTGTTGGCGATTATTTGTTTCGGCGTCTTCTCGCAAAGTCCAGAAACTGACGCAGACCAGTCTTTCGGGTTCGGACTTGTCGGAAAGCGTAAGGAAGTCGACAAAGCCTGGTTGCTTCTGCAGAATCGGCAGTACGTCCTCCTCTAACTTGGTGCCGACTTGCCCACTTTGTCCAGCTTTCGATTGGCATACCACGACACGAGCAAACATAGCAGTGGCCTCCTTCACTTTCTGTTGCGTTCGGATACTGCGTAACTCAGGCCGATGATTCGTCAAGCGCCCTCAAGTAGTAACGCCTGGTGATCCGCGTCGGAAAGAAATTCCAGCAGACCACCAGACACTCGAAGCGCTCCCAGGGCCAACGTATGCGACGGTGCTCCTCGAACGCGCGCGGATAACGCTGACCCCGTCCGCGACGAATTCGCGCTCAAGAATGTCAAACATCCACGGCTGCCCCCGCCGCGTGCCATCAATTGGTGCACGCGTCGGTCCATCTCCGGATAATCGCTAAGTCGTAGAAAACACGTCGCGGCGATCTCACTGCCTCGTGTCGACACTGTCGAAAGACAGCCGAGTCGACAACCTGCTGGGGATAACCCTGGTAGCCGTCGGCGGCTCGGTCGGGTACCGCAGGCGATGCGTTGCCATCCGAGTCTTACCGGTGAGGGCATTCTGCATCCCGGAGACCGGCCGTTGGGCATTCAAAGCTACGGTTCTTAGATCCAGAGCTTGTAAAGGATTCGTCGGTTACGGCGATGCCGATCCTTCCAATGTTTCCTCGCTCGTCCACGGCGCCGAAATGCGAGTGGCGGAAACTCGTGCCGTGAACCGCGCTTTACGCAAGGCCTACGGGATCGGCATCTGTTCAGTCGAGGAAATGGGGTCGTTCGCCGAGCCGCCACAATCCTCCCGAGAGTCGAAGAAGCTCCCGCCGCAGCCTGTCAACGGAAACAACGGCGGCCCGAAGGTTCGAGACCGCCTTTGCCAGATTATTCGGCAGCATCAGCTCGATCCCAAGCTGGTCAAGGCCTACGCCACCGACTTCTGCGGCGTCAAAGCGCTTCGCGATGCCACCCGCGAACAGGTAGAGACCTTCGTGACGCAGCTGGCCGACTGGGCCGAAAAGGACCGCTCTGCTCTACTTTGCCAGCTCAACAGCTATCTCGGCCAGAAAGCAGGTGCCGCTTGAAACGCCAGATCACCGGCCTGCACGCCGCCGATCGCTGTGCCGCCGACCAGATCCCCGACGGAGTCTTCCTGGTTCGGGTTCAACGGGTCCAGTTTCGTCGACAGGCACAGAAGCCCTACTACACCCTGTCTCTGGCCGTTCTCGACCCCAGCCGGTTTGCTGGGCACGTCCTTTCCAGCCGCCTCTATTGCAGCCCGAAAGCCCTGTGGAAGCTGAACTGGTTCCTGCGCGACTTCGGCTACGACACTGAGCTGCTGGGACGCGATGAGGTGGACGAGACCCAGCTCGTGGGTCTGAAGGGTGTGGTGAAGATCAGCCACATCGTTTGCAACGGCACTTCCCTGCTCCGCCTCGACGGTTTTGCGCCCGCCGGGCGCTGGGAAGAACTCTCACCAGCAAATCTGGACAACCCGCAGGTGGCCTGAATGGCCTACAGCTACACTCACATCAGCCAATATCTCACCCATAAAGGCGAGAACCAGACTGTTTAGTTTTGCTCAGACGAAAGCCAGAATCGAACCCTATCATCTCTGCATGGGTGACCTTGATGCCCCATGTGTTCGACTGGAGGGACTATGTTAGGTATGGGTGTGGTTGGAACCATTATTGTGATTTTGATAGTTGTTTGGCTAGTGCGTCGCGCGTGAAGCAAATTTCTCGACGTTAGAACTCGATCCCGGCAGCAGGCGGAGAGTGGGCACACTGATCGCGCTCACCCACCCGCTGACGCTGGAAGCTTCTTGATCTTTGTTTCTTGGGACCTCGTTTGCCTTGTTACAAATCTCGGAAGCCACCCGGGTGTTGCGCTACTTGCCCTTCTCTTTTGGCCGTTCTACAAAAGATGGAGGTATTTGGACCCTTCTCTCTCGTACTCGTGAATCCCGCCCCGGAGTAGCAGTTCGCAAACCTGGCCCCTCTTTCTTGCAACGGCACTTCCCTGCTCGGGCTGGACGGTTTTGCTGCCGCCGGCCGGTGGGAAGAACCTTCCCCGGCGAATCTGGAGTGCCCGACCCCAAATTGCGGCTCCCGGGCGAACCTTGATCCTTCGTTCCGCAATCACCGTCAGTGAAAACAAAGCGCTTTTTGGCTTTGTTTGGCAAAAAGCCTATCTCCCCCTTCCCAGATTGATGTTGAGAGGAGGGGCACCGTCTCGCCCCTGCGCTGTCGTTGCAGACGCTCCAGCTGGTCCATCCCGGATAGAGTTGCCTGTCCAAGTCAATAGCTATCTCAACCAGGAATGCTGCATCGCTCCACAATATCTATGACAAGGCACAAATTGTTGGTCTCTTAGTTTGGTTTGTGGAGTTCTCTGGCATCCTCACCGCTAGCGTCCCGAAGATTGATGGCTTCTTCCGGCGAAACACTCTCCTGATCTCCAAGTTGTCCTCCCTCGAATAAGCCACCCTCTCGCCTGATCAATCGCAGACGCTCATGATGTTCTTGCACTCGCCGTTCGTACTTGCGCTTCAGGCTCAGGTTCACCCGGACTCCGAGGTCGAAGCGGAGCTCTTTGCGGCGCTGGTCCCGGAGTGCTAGTTCCACTCTTAAAGGCGTCCCGTCCTGAAGTTCGAGGGGAACATCGGCCCAACCCTCCGCGACGATCACTCCCTTCACTTGGCGAGGGCGTAGAGGCACCTCGGATGTCAGCCAATCGTTGAGAAGTTTAGTTCGAGTGTCAAAAAGCAACCGATCCATCAGATCCGGATAAAATGTATCTCCCGTGGGATCACTTAACTCGAGTGGACAATCAATCCGCGGTATCCAGATAGCGACGCCTGTAATCAAGATTCCAGAAGTTAAGACTCGCATTGTGGCAGGCACGACAACTGCAACCCTACCCGAAAGCAGTTCGTACATCCTGGCAAAGTCATGATCGATCTGCTCCAAAGCCAGCCTGTCGGGCTCGGGTGACGGATGGTGCACAGAGCCAATCGGAACGCCCATCTCTTTCAGCCGCAACAGACGCGCACGGGTTTCTTGATTCCCGGTTTTGGTAGGCTTCAAGTTTTGCTTTGGCATTTTCTCCTCCAGCTTTTTGAAATAAAGAAACGCATAAAACTCCCATCACCCTCATCACCTCCACAAGTCATTTAGAAAGCGTGGTTTTCGTATGGTTGCAGTCAGGACAACCTGCCTCGACACGTTGTGAGCACGGCAGGTCGTAGGCTTGAGCCAACCGGTGCACGCTCTGGCTGGTTTCTCGTTCAAGCAGGACTTGCCGCCCAGATCGATCACTGTGTCTTTGAATATTCAGACCTTTCAACTTCCAGCCGATTTCTTCAGCGCTATATTCGATGATTTCTCCCCGTGATTGCAGGAGTACGTTCACGTCCTTCGCGAGTTCATCCACTTTGACTTGGCGCTGCGTGCGTAAGTGAATCAGAGCCCACAGAATTTCGATAATCGCGCAGTTAACATCACGCGACCGTTTTCCGCGGACCTCCTTGTCTTGCGGTCGGAGCAGCTGAACTGTATCGCGCGCCAATTTCGAATCTTCCGGAAAGCACATTCCCAGAGTGCAGGCAAGCTGACGCGTTGCAAAGGTAAACTCCGAACCATCAACTCGAGACTCACGAATCCTTCCGGAATTCTTCAGGCGGTACATCAAAAGGCGCGGCTGAAATTTGTTTGCAATGTCGTCTTGAACCTGCTCATCCAATGGGGACGACCGCAATTGTGATGGGATCACAGAAATGTAAATGACTCCGTCACCCAAAGTATCGACGGCAGCATCGTTTCCGCAAAAGATTGCTTTCGGGCCATACAGATCGATGACGTCTCCTCTAGTTCCAGGCAAATGCAGGCCACGATACTTCGATGCGCGGAGAAGTCGCTGCATCTTGGGTTTCAATTCTTGCTGATCGAGAAGCAAGGTAAGGGAGACTTGGGTCGGCAACGACCGGAAGCCAACCGGGGTGACTTCAGCCAACATTAGGGGATGGCGACAGACGCAGCTAAACAGGCGCAACACATCAATTCCCAACTCCTGATCAGGCCCCGAAATTGCCAGACTTGGCGCGGATGGCAACTGATCAGCCAACCAGGTGCTGATCGAAAAGCAGGCGAGCAGACTTGACTCCCGTTCCGGCAAATCCAAATGTTGCTTAAACACGTCGGCGATTCCGGCAAACAGTCGCCGGGCTGAACCGTAGTCGGTACACCTGGATGGCAACCGCGTTGCCCGGTATAGACTCGAAGCCAGTTCAGGCACTTCGTAAATGCAACCGCCGTGTTCGACATGCGGGCCAATAGTCGTCTTGCGTCCCTTCCACAGCAAGAAATCTGGCTTATCGAACCCAGAAGAACCAGAAACGAGTTCGATCATGGCACCATCGGCGAAAGTTTCACCTGCGCTGGTAATGGAGCGCTTTGTCGCTTTCAGCCCGTTCTTCGAATTGGGTTTTGTTTTCCTACTCAAAGCAATTTCCTCCCTTGTCCGGCGGCAGTGCACGACATGCATAGCAACTGCTACAATCAGGTGTTCACTAGAACGAGAAACGCAAAATCTCGACGCCACACTGGCTCCCGCCCTCATCGTTTTGCAAATTTCGGAATAAATGGCAAGGGCCCGACCGTTTGGTCGGGCCCAGACACACCTGTTCCATGCGCCAAATCGTACCCTCTTGATTATCCGCCCAGGCATTAGCCGTGAGCGCCATTGGGGCTTTGTTCATTGGCCATCGGCCGTTAGAAACAAATCCTGCATACATAGGGAACGCCCGACAGTTGTCGGGCGTGGATTTCCTGCACATAACTGCTATAAAGAGAAAATGCTCGACCCCTTGGGCCGAGCACACACCTTCTCTTGTCCCTATCTTACATCAGGAAAGCAAGAAATAATGCTAGAAAACAAGCAAAAAAACACTTTTCCGTGATGTTGCCTTCCGTTTTGCTCCAAGGATTTTGTGCTGAGCGAACGTATCAGCCGCTGCAGCAATCTGGTTCCATCTTTACTTATATGCATTTAAACCAGCCAAAAGAGGCTTCACAAATTCGGGCTATGCTCTGCCTTTC
The DNA here is from genome assembly GCA_003140655.1 of Acidobacteriaceae bacterium. Classification (GTDB taxonomy): domain Bacteria; phylum Acidobacteriota; class Terriglobia; order Terriglobales; family Acidobacteriaceae; genus Sulfotelmatobacter. The sequence continues at coordinate 16,242 of PLKR01000463.1, forward strand.
GCCGCGATCGTCTCAAGTTCCCTCTTCAGATCAGCGCGGACTCTGAAAGTCAGCGCGCACTTTTTCAATTGCAAAATCTTAGCCCTGATCTTACGTAAGGGCAGATCGGATTATCTGTCTGGCTCTCCCGTCAACAACCAATCAACCGATTTTCCGAACTCTTGCCCAATCGCGAGCAGCACTGCGGCTGCTGGTTCTTTTTCTCCGTTCTCCAGTGCTGAGCATTCACGACCGAGGAGGGTGTCAGGATTCTGATGGGGTCACGGGCAACCCTTCCATAATCTGGTTAGGCAAGGGTCGCCGACCATGCGGGAAATTCGCACCAAATTCAATCAAGAAAAGCACGTTTCTCGTTGCCTATGTGTTGAAACTTCCCAGAAGCCGACTTCTGGCCCGGAAATAAGTTCCGGTTTGCCTGTCACTCGCGGAGGAGCAAGCTTGCAGGTCCGGCAGGCCGGAAGACTACGCACGACAACGCCCTTGCGGTTGGCGAATGAGAAATCCCGTCAGAGTCGGCTATTTGGGGTTTTAATCTAACTTATTTATTTTCCTAGGACGCTCACCTTTTCACGACGCTTAGCGTGATGCTCGAGGGATATTGCGCCGAGTGGTGGACTTCGTTGTGAGCAAGGATGCCTTGCGATTCGTTGTAGTTGTCCCCGCCAGTATTGAGGTTGCGGTCGAATTGGGGGAAATTGCTGCTGCTGATTTCGATGCGCAATTGGTGAGCAGGCGCGAAGTAAATGCTGGTTTGCATAGGCTGGAATGTAACCTTGTAGACTTTGCCTTTTTCCATCCACACGGGCGGTCTGGTATAGCCTTCACGATAGCGGACACGCTGAATATTTTCTTCGATGTTATAGGCCGTGCCGTCGGGCAGCACTTCGATGAGCTTCACCGTAAAGTCCGTGTCCTTGGCGTCGCTCGCCACATAAAGAGTAGCGTCGATGGGGCCGCTGACCTCGATGCCTTCCTTGAGCGGACCTGTGCTGTAAACGAGGACATCCTCGCGCATTTCGAGACTCCGCTGATCGAGCGCGCCGGGCTTGTACTCCGCGCCCAGACAGCAGAAGCCTCCTCCGTGGGTGGGAACGGGGTTCATGGGATCGTAGACAAATTTGTCGGGGCTATCTTTGGGGTCTGGCGCGGCGAGCAGAGATCCATCTCCGTACAAGGAGTTGGCGTGTCCTCCGCTGGTCAGGTAATACGTCACGGGCTTTGCGCCCTCAGGCGGCCAGGTGTCCGACGACTGCCACTTGTTGCTGCCCATGGTGTAGTAGCGGACCTTTGGAGTCTTGGCGAGAATCCCGTTGTCTTCGCCTTTAAGGAAGTGGTCAAACCATCCATAGGTGAGGGCGTCATAGTCGAGGCGAGCGTCGCCCATATCGCGCTCGCCGACGATTGTATGCTCAGCGGCGCGTTTATAACTGCAATGGGCCACGGGCGCGATGACGGCGAACTGCTCGGCGGCGATCGCAGGACTGGCCGTGCTGCGGACGTAGTTGTATGCAGCCAGGTTCGGCCCAATGCTGACGTCATACCAGGTCATGAGCCAAAGTCCGGGAAGGTCAATGCGCATACTGTCGTTCCAGAGCCCGCCCTGATACCACGAGGGATCGTTGGGAGTACGTGTGATCATCCCCGGCTTGCCGGAGGGCGTGGCGTCAGCAAAGATGCCGTGCGGGGCGCCAATGGTGGCGTAGATGTCTTTCTCCGGCAAATGCTGAAGCGCCTTGGACCAGTCAATCGTGGGTGGGTGCGCAGAAAGATCGTAGGACTTGGCGGCTGTGACCAGCGCTTCGTGCGAAATGCCCGGCGGAAACTTGGGATGGCCGTCGTCAGTGAGAAGGCCGTAGTCATAGAGCCACGACCCGAAAAGCATCTGCACCGCTCCGCCGCGGAACCAGTTGCCCTGCTCAAAATACGGGCCGACGCGGCCGACGCCGGCGCCGAAGCTCTCTGGGATGAACGTCGTGAGTGCCTTGTTGCCGCGCGAGGCCACGGCCAACTGCCACTCTGCCGTCGAGGAGCAGCCGATTAGACCGACCTTGTCCAAAGACCAGGGCAGTTCGCCCATCCAATCGAGCGCATCGTCGGAATCGGTGAGCGGCACGCCCAGAATGTCGTAGTCGCCTTCGGAGAAGTAGCGGCCGCGCTCGTTCATCTCGATATACGCATAGCCATGCTTGATCGCTTCAAGTGGGGCGGACATGTCGCGAGGAGCGCCCAACTCTACGTCCCAGTAATTGAAGTTGTATGGAGTGCGGACAAAAATGATGGGATATTTCTTTGACTCGTCCTTCGGGCGGTAGATATCGGCCTGCATGCGTTTGCCGTCGCGCATGGGCACCATGACCTTGCGTTCGATGATGGCGATGGATTCGAGTTCGGTCTCGGTTGCGTTGCGCCGGGCGATCGCGGCGGGGTCCTGTTGCCGCGCTTGCGCCAGAGCGGGCGGGACGATGCCCGCGGAGATCGTGTGACACAAAACCGCCAAGGACGCCAACTTGGCAACTCGGTTCATTCCGGCCTCTTCCTTCACGGGCTGTGGAGGGAACTAGAATCCCGTGGCAGACACTATAACTCAGGCCGCTCGCCCTCTGGTCTTCGATCGGGGAGGCAACGGAGTAGAATGGGCCCCATGTATTCGCGCCGCTTGCGTCCAATCGTCCGGGCCTATGTGATGGCTATCGCTTTTTGGTATGGCATCGCGGTGCTGATGGGGTTGCAGTATAGCCCCTTAGATCGAAATCATGTTTGGTTCTCGTTCTTCGGATTATTGGTACAGGCAGGAGCTCACGCCTTCGCGCTAGCTTTGTGGACGCCGCCTATCTTTTTCCTGGTGAAGAAATACCTTCGTTTTTCGACGAAACGTGTGCGATACGTGCTCTTGTGGGGACTTGGAGCGGTGCCGTTTGTATTACTCCATACCGCAATAGCGTGGCTAGTGATTCCACCTTACGTTTCGCGCTCGCTCCAGTCATGGCTTGAAATTGTTCGATCTGCGTTTGCCGACGACACTTTCATATATATCGCAATCGTTGTGGCGGCGCATGGCTATGAGTACTTGAAACGTTTGCGCAAAGAAGAGCGGGAGAGATACGAATATCAGCAGGCGCTTGCCGCGAGCGAATTACAAGCGCTGAAGATGCAACTCCATCCCCATTTTCTGTTCAATACTTTGCATGGCATCGCCACGCTGATTGAGACTGACGCCCGCAGCGCCAAGTCCATGATCATCAGGCTATCCAACCTCCTGCGCACCGCACTAGACCGCGGCAGCTCAGATCTGATCCCTCTCGAGAGTGAACTGAACTTCGCCAGAGAATATCTCGATCTCGAAAAGATGCGCTTCGGGAGCCGGCTCAAGGTGGACTGGCTGGTCGCTCCGGAAACACTCCCCTTTTTTGTGCCGCAAATGATTCTCCAGCCTTTGGTGGAAAATGCCGTCCGTCACGGAATCGCGTCGTCCCGCGAGCCGGGGTGGATCGACGTTGCGGCTACGGTGAGCGACGGGCGCCTTAAAGTTCAGGTGCGCAACAGCACCGGCAACAACACATCCAACGGAACCGGCGTGGGACTGCGAAATGTAGAAGCTCGCCTCAAGTATCTCTATTCGGGCGATGCCAGCTTGAGCTTCAATATGGCAGATAAGCGTATGGCAACTGCCAGTTTGACGTTTCCGGCTTTGAATTCTCAACCGGTCGGCGCGCGGGTTCAGCAACTACAAACCGTCCCCGAGAGGAACGACTATGCGCGTTCTCATCGTTGATGACGAGCCTCTTGCCCGCACCGCCCTTGCCCAGATTCTGGCCAGCCGCCCCGATGTGGAGCACTTCGATTCCGCCTGTGATGCCATCGAAGCTCAGGAATATCTCTCCAAAGACGTCTACGACGTCGTCCTGCTCGACATCAGCATGCCGGAGCTGTCGGGACTTGAATTGTTAGGTCGCCTGCAGAAATCTCAGCGCCCGATCCCTTCCGTGGTTCTCGTGACCGCTTATGCACAGCATACCCTGGCGGCATTCGAAAAACATGCCGTCGATTACGTGCTGAAGCCATTTTCCAGTGAGCGTTTGAATCAGGCGCTGGACTTCGCCTTTCGGCGGTCGGCCGGCGAGCGGGCGGCGAGATTAGTCGAGCTGATCCCTCATCTGAAGACCCTGACCCAGCAGAGTTCTTCCAAGATCGCAATCAAGGCCAATGGCAGGATTGTCTTCATCGACCCCTACGACCTAATCGCCGTCCAAGCCGAGGGCAATTATGTTTTGCTGCAACAGGAGGCTGGTTCGTTTCTGCTGCGGGAGTCGATCTCAACCGTTGCCGAGAAGTTCAAGCCATATGGGTTCGTTCGCATTCATCGATCAGTGCTGGTGAATTCTGCTTTCGTGCAGGACATCCGCCCCTGCGCCACCGGAGAGTACGAACTCCGGGTAAAGGGAGGCAAAGAGTACACCGTCACCCGCACCTATAAGAACAATCTCAAGTCGCTGGCCCGGTTCTGGATGGGAACAGGCACCGCCCTCGCCGATTGAGTTCCGAGGTCGCGCGTTTTTTATCGGCTTTGCGAGCGGCCATACGCTCACACTTGATTGCCAGCTGGCGCGAGCCCTTTACGCCTGGCAAGGGCTCGCCCCAACCAGGTTTGGCTAGCGGCCCATCGGACTTCGCAGGAAGCCGTGATACACGCCAGCCGAATCAATCTCGTATCCAGTGATCGCCCCCGCGGGATTGTTCAGCAGCGGAAATGTGCCCTGACCGGTGCGCGTCCCCGCTCCCGGCGCTTCAAAGGTCGTGATGGCGCCGAGTGGAGAGCGCACAAAACCGTGGCTTACGCTGTTTGAATCAGTGTAGCTCCCGGTGATGGCCCCTTCCGCATTCAGCCCCTGCGGAGTCGTGCCTTGACCAGCCCCGTTGCCCGCCCCGGGAACATCGAACTCGGTAAAAGTTCCGTCCAGGGCGCGCACGAAGCCGTGCACCACATTGTTTGAGTCCACATATACCCCGGGAATGATGCCGGCGAAATTGAGCCCGTCCGTATCAGTGCCCTGGCCGGCACCATTGCCCGCGCCCGGAGCATCGAACGAAGTGATGGTGCCGTCCGGAGCGCGAACATAGCCATGCAGCGTGTTATTGGAGTCGATGTACGCTCCCGTGATTGTTCCCTCCGCGTTCAGCCCGATGCCTGACGCAGTGCCTGTGCCCTGGCCCGCGCTGGTCCCGGCGCCGGAGGCTTCAAAGGTGATAAACGAGTCGTTCTCGGCCCGCAGAAATGCATGCGCCACACCGCTTGAGTCAAAGTCGTATCCCCCGATCGTCCCCTCCAGATTAATATTCAGCGACAATGTGCCTTGTCCTGCCCCGTTGCCCGCGCCGGGAGCATCGAAGGTGGTGAAGTTGCCGAAGAAATTCCGCAGGTATCCATGCATGGCGCCATTTCCGTCGATGTAATATCCGGTAATGGTACCTTCGGGATTCAAGCTGAAAGCGAACGTACCTTGTCCCGCTCCGGCGCCAGCCCCGGGCGCGCTGAAGGTTACGAAATAACCGTTCCAGGCCCGCAGGAAACCATGCGCCACGCTGTTTCCATCGGTGTAATAGCCGAACGTTGTACCCAGGAGATCAACACCCTCCACAAGCGTGCCTTGTCCCGCTGCCGTGCCTGCGCCGGGGGCCTCGAAAGTGATGGTGTTTTGTGCGGCTGCCAGGCCAGCGGCCAGAAGCAGCACACTCATCAGTCTGCAAAATTGCTGTAGCCTCATAACGTTCTCCTTAGTTGATTTGAATTCGTCGCTGTGTACCTTTCGTTTGACTCGCTCCAGTCTGGGGTTTCGAGCAACGCTACTCATTGCTGTTCTTGGCTAACGACGCAGTTGGCCGGAGTCTTGCCAACTGGTGATGCTCGCCTTTCGAATCGAGACTTCATCGAGCGTGCCGTATCCGCGATCGTGAACTGCCTTCGAAACTCCGCACGATTTCACGTCGGCCCATCTCCCAGGGCTCGGCACGGTTCCTCGTTCGCAAAAGCAATAGAGGATGTACTCTTTCGCGCCTGCGCCTGCGCGCACAAGATATGACCCGTTGCGATACGGGCTGAAGGCAATCAAATAGCAAGTGTGGCACTTTGGACATTCCACACATTGGCGTATGCGAAGCGACATGCAATGCACACCTGCGACAGAGTCGAAGCAAGGATCTGGGAGAACGGCTCCTCGCCGGAAAGACCCCTCGTTTCAAAAGAGCGCAGGGTCCAGAACAGCTCTCCGTGACACTTTTGAGTGCAAGAACCCTGCCAATCAACAGGACGTGATGTGCGAGTTTGTGAATGAATACGAAATCGGGGAGATCAGGTTCGACCTTACAGCGGGGGGTGATAATCCTACGCGAACCCAGGTAGCTGCTTTCGGCAGTCTGTTTTCTCGGCTCGCACCTTGGCCGTTATCTTATGACAATTGGAAAGTTTGTGAAGTGAAGGGATTCCGAAAACCGTACGTGGTGGCGCCTATGCTTGCTAAGTCGCCTGTCGCTGCATGATTCAATATCGGAGCGATTGGAGACGCTGGGCGGATTGTTTGAATGCTAAGTCTAGTGAGGAGCGCGTGGTGTACAAAAGGCTGAACTCCACGGGAACGTTGATTCAGAGAACAACCACAGAGGCTCCTCAAGGGACATTATGTATTACATCGGGCTGGATGTTCACAAGAAGACGATCAGCTACTGCGTTAAGGATGCGAGCGGGCAGGTGCACCAGGAAGGCAAAGTTGGGGCAACGCGCTGGGAACTAGACGGCTGGATCAAGACTCTTCCACAACCACGGACGATGGCCATGGAGGCAACGATTTTCANNCGCGCCATCGCAGCGGCGAAAAAGAAGAATGATCAAATTGATGCCAGCAAGATCGCCGACTGCCTGCGCTGCGACTTCTTGCCAGAGTGCCACATGGCATCGACCCAGATTCGCGATCGACGCCGCACCCTGCGCTACCGCCACCTGCTGGTGCGGCAGATGGTGCAGATGAAGAATCGAATCTCGGGTCTGCTGATGGAAACCGGAGTGAGCTACAACAAGCAGCGGCTGCACAAAGTAGGCTACTTCCGCGAGTTGCTCTCGACCAACGAGGACGTGCATGAGAGTATCCGTCCTCTACTGAAGCTTAGCCGGGACGCCGTCGTACGACTGCAGAAAACGGAATACGCTCTGGTCAGTTCACTGCAGCGGGACCCTTTGCTGGCCGATAGAATCAAACGGCTCAG
>PLKR01000035.1 GCA_003140655.1 Acidobacteriaceae bacterium
AGCGTGAGCGTCCCCGTCTTCGCATCGGAAGACAGCCCCAACATGCCGCGCAGCACAGGACTCACCACCATGGCCGCGGACCAGATCTGATGCGGCGAACTCGTCGAGAGCGGCTGGTACGAATCGCCCGAGAGCACCTCGGTCACATGCCCCAGCGAACCATCGAGCGCTAACANNGAGCCAATAAAGCATTCGCGCGCAGATTGCTATAAGCAGGGAACTCGCGATGATAACGATACTCGCCCACAGACGCCCATCCGGTAAAAAGCGGCCACACCGAACCGTAGTGATATCCGCCGCCGCTGAACAGCGTGGCGCGATTGGAAATAATTCGCATTCCCCAGTCGGTCTGGTGATCCGAATCCGCCAGTTGCGAAATCATCTGCTCGGAGTTTTTTTCGTCGAGCAAACCGAACCACATCGGCACGGTCGCCAGCACGCTGGCTTGGTCCACCGGCTTATCGTCCTTGTCGAGTGCAAACGCGTAACGGTTTTTCTCCGTCAGCCAAAACGCCTTCTCTACAAGCGGACGTTGCTTCTCGAATTCTTGTGCGAGTTGCTTGCTCGCGTCATCTTTACCGGCAAGCTGCGCCAGATTCGCCAGCGCGCGCAACGCTTCTGCTCCTAATCCGGTCTGGTACAACTCCGTCTTCACCGGCAGCAGCGGGCCGCCTTCCACCCATCCATGCCCAACCCCGGAATTTTGCGGAAATCCCTGCGCGTCGTACGTCGAGCGCAAAAATTGATACGCCTTCCATAGGTTGTCCCATTTTTCCTTCGCGAACCTAAGGTCGCCGCTTTGGACTACGTAGTCGTTCACCGCAATGAGGTACAGCGGCGTTCCGTCCGCGGATGCATAACCGTACGGAAAATCCTTGAACCACGGAACCAGGCTCGCGGTTTGCGCGATTTCGTGCGGAATTTTTCCGTCGTCGCGCTGGAACTTGCCCACGAATTCCAGCGCCGTTCGCGTGTTCGCAAAATCCCCCTCGGCGTTCAGCGCCAACGACGNNGAACTGGATGGCGGCGCGCGCGTTCGCGAAATCGCCGGCGGAGGTGAGGGCGAACGAGGTCCAGAAAGAATCGCGGCCGAAGAACCACGCAAAGCCAGGCCGCGCGCTGTCGCCGGAAGTTCGATATCCCGCGACCAAACCGGTGCCGAGAAACGCATTGGTGACCATGCCTTGCAGGACGCTGATGCGCGACCAGTCGTAGGCTTGCTGAAGCTGTGCATCCGGCAGCGTCAAGCTCACCGTATCTCGCAAATAGTTTTCATAGTACTCCGCGGATGCCTTCAGCAATTGCGCGTAGTCGGCGGAAAGATGGCGATACGTCGCATCGACCTCCGCCCGTCCGTTCATGGATCCGGCCATCACGACGATTTTTGTGTCTTTGCCTTTGGGGGTGACACCTAAGCGAAAAGAACTCGTTTGCGACTGGGAATAGTTGGTCTGATATTCCTCCGATGCCNNACGTTTCTTCGCCGAGAACGAAGGCGTGGGCGCTCGCGTCCCAGGACATGTAGGTGCCGCCAATCGCGGCGGGCCACTCGAGTTGAAAATCGCGCACGAAGCTGGCTTCGATTTCGAGGGGTTGCTCGGTTTCCACGTCGAAGACAATCACGGCGCCGGGTTCGTTGACCGGGACAAATAATGTTTCGCGCACCGTGAAAGTGTCGCCGCTGTAGACGATGGTGCTCGATTCGGGGTGTNNGAATTGCAGGTGGAATTCGCGCAGCAGCTTCAGCGGATACACCCAGGCTTCCATGCGTCCGGTTTCGTCGCCGAACAGCGCGGCGCGCTTTCCGACGAGTGGCAAGAATTCCCATGGACGCGCGGGCCGCGATAGTTCCAGCGAGTGCGCAGGGTTGCTTCGGGTCTGCGCCGAAGTGATGGAGAGCATGGACGCGAACAACAGGGAAGCCTCCNNAGGCGAGCTGTCCATTGGGGGAGAAAGTTAGAAAGGGGATTCATGTTGGTGTGGGAAGTGACGGCAAGTTTTGCTTCGCGACCCGCATAAATTGCGAACATTGCGGAATCTCGATATGCATACGCTAAGATAAAAGCGAAACCCAGCGTCAAGAGCCGGAGCCGGCTGGAAGCCGGCGCTACCAGCGGGTCGAGCATTCGGCGAAGGGCTGCCCAGTGCGGGAAGGGNNGCTATCGCTTGAAAATGTTTTTGCTCTCGCCGCGAACGCATCGCGCAGAGTATTTCTTGGGAACCCTCAGCAACCGGCGTCTGCACTTCCCACGGTGCCGCCGACAGCAAGTCTCGATGTCCGCTTTATCAACGTTGCCCGCGAGTCGGGACTCAACGCCAAAACCATCTTCGGGGGCGAACACAAGAATAAATACTTGCTGGAGACGACCGGCTGCGGCGTGGCCTTCTACGACTACGACAACGACGGATGGCTGGACATCTTCCTGGTGAACGGGTCGCGACTCGAAGGTTTTCCCGCGGGCCAGGCGCCGACTTCCCACTTGTTCAAGAACAATCGCGACGGGACGTTTACCGACGTGACCGCCAAGGCCGGCGTGGCGCATTCCGGCTGGGGCCAGGGCGTTTGCATCGGGGACTACGACAACGACGGCTTTGAAGATTTGTTCGTGACGTATTTCGGTAAAAACGTCCTCTATCACAACAACGGTGACGGCACGTTCACCGACGTGAGCGAAAAATCTGGAGTTGCGGGTTCCGGAAAGCGTTGGAACACGGGGTGTGCGTTCGTGGATTACGATCGCGACGGGCGCCTGGATCTTTTCGTCGCGAACTATATCGATCTCGATCTGGCGACTGCGCCGGTACCGGAGTCCGGCCCGTGCCTCTACAAGGGCGTGATGGTCGCGTGCGGCCCTCCGGGACTGAACGGCGGGAAAAATATTCTGTATCACAACAATGGTGACGGCA
>PLKR01000246.1 GCA_003140655.1 Acidobacteriaceae bacterium
AATTGTCCCGCTGTGACATCTGCCAATTCCTTCCTCAACGCCGTCCTTCAGTCACCAAAAAGATGCTTTGCCATCGCATCTGCAATATCCCTGACCGGGGAATCGTCCTCGTTCGCCAGAACAACAATGACGATATGCTGATCAGGATAGCGCGCCTCAAAAGCCGCGAATCCAGGATCACCGCCTTCGTGATAAATCTTCCGGCGTGGTGACGTTTCAACAAACCAGCCATAGCCGTAGTTACCGGGTGGGTGTGCCGTGAACATCAACTCCAGCGCAGCGCACTTAAAAGCCCCGGTGCATCCAGAGCCTTGTTCCAGCGGAGCAGATCTTCTGCGTTCATATGGATCCCTCCGGCGCCCGTCTCCATGCTGCGGTCAAAATATTCCCGGAGGCGCAGAGTGCTGCCCTCGCGTGTGTATCCCTCCGCCATTTGTGGCACGATCTCTACCATTGACGTGAACCCCGAATGAGCCATCTTCAAGGGTTCGAAAATATGACGAGCTAGATAGGTCCCGTACGACTCTCCGGAAAGCTTCTCGATGATGTAGGCGAGCAGGTAGTACTCCGTGTTCCTGTATTTCCATGAGCTACCTGGCGGGAAGCCCAGGGGACGATCGCGAAACGTTTTGACCTGTTCTTCGGTTGTGTAGGGGGTGCATTTCCCTTTGAAGAAGTTTTCCCACTCGTTCTCGGGCAGCCCGGAGGTGTGCGTCAGAAGGTGATGGATCGTCATACCCTTCCAGCTTGGAGGGCTTTCCGGGTAGTACTTGTTGACCGGATCCTCGACATTCAGTTTGCCGCTGTCTGCCAGTTGCAGAATTGCAGCTGCCGTGAATTGCTTGCTCAACGATGCGATCTCGAATTTCGTTTCCAAGGAGTTGGGGATCTGCCATTCCTCGACCGCCATCCCATAGCTCTTCGCGACGAGCACTTGGCCGTTCCGCTCGGCCACAATGGTCCCACGAAAATGTTTGGCAGGAGCGAGGCCCTTTACATACGAATCGGTCCATTCTCCCAAATCTTGGGACCAGCCGAGAGCCGCAAAGCCGAGGGTACCCACAAGCACGAGAAACCATTTTCTTCTCATCGCGTACAAGGCTCCTTTCCGAAACCGTTTTGACTTATTCCCGATCGCCGACCGATCTTAGCTTCCTTCGCGGTCTTTCTTACTTCGACGAGCTTTGCGGTCAAACGTTTTGCTCTTGCGCGCGCGCAAGAGTCCAACCATCCGTTTTCCACAACTAAATTTCCTCGCGTGTGACATCTAACCTTTCCTTCCACAGACACCCGGTCCTAATCTGACAATGTAAGGCCTGGATGTTGAGCCGTGCCTAGTCCTAGGAAACTCACGGCCCCCGCAACCACCCCATGCGAGCGTGGGACAGTGGGACATCTGATCAGGGCGTCTCAGGTAAGCTACCCTGAATAGCTCAGGGCTGCCGCCCGTTGTTGGTGGTGATCACTGCCAAGCTTAAAGGCTGTGGAACTCAGGAGCACACAAGATACTGAACAAAACGATAGAAGGCACTGAAAACGCAGTCTTTCGACGGATTACCGAAGCGTAAGTTGCTCGCCAGACTGCAGAAAGAAAACCGATCCTTATCAGGGTACGCCTTCAGAGCCTGCCCTGAGCTTAGTCGAAGTGCGCGCCGTGGGTGCTGCCTTTTCCGCAACGCCTTCAGGCGCTGAGGCGGTGCCACGCCATCTCCCGAATTACTCCCACCGCGCCGCCGGCTGACCGTGGCGCAGCCACTCAATAAAGTCCGTGCCCGGCGGCACGCCTCCCAATTCGCGCAGCCGCGTCGCATTTTGCCCGCGGTGGTAGTGGCTGTGCATCGCCGCCTGCATCAAAGCGTGCCGCACGCTGATCTTTAGCGGAGGATGAAACCATGGCACCTCGATCGTCTCTGCCAGGCGAACCTCGCCCATCCCGCCGAGCATCGCGGCCATCTCCGACTGACACTTCCGCGCAAAAGCCTTCAGATCGGCCATGTTCGCGTAGTCTTCGATCTTCGTGATCACGAATTGCGTCGAACGCGGCCCCACCACCCACAGAAATGCCGCCTGCACCAGATGAATGTGATGCAAGCGCTCGCAAAGCGCCTGATCTGCCAAGGCGGCCGGGTAAGCTTCGAACGCACGCCAATGCTCGGCGTCCGCCCACGCCTGATGTGCGTAGAGTTCATGAAGGTATGTGGTCATCGCGTCCTCAGCGTGGCATTCATTATAGAGAGCGACTATGGTTCCAGGTTCCGGTAGTCACAAAATGCCCGGTTCCCCGGCGTATAATGTGCCGTTTGGCTTATCAGGAGCTTTGGTCATCATGGCACAAACTACGCAGCACGAATTGCAACTGGCCCGCCGCATGTCCCGGCTGGGCACGGAGACTGCTTTCGAAGTTCTGAACAAGGCGCGGGCGCTGGAGCGCCAAGGCAAGAGCATCATTCATCTGGAGATCGGCGAGCCCGACTTCGACACACCCGCCAACGTGGTCGAAGCCGCCGTCGATGCGCTGCACAAGGGTTGGACTCACTACGGTCCCTCCGCCGGCTTGCCCGAACTGCGCCAGACCATTGCCGATTATGTGAGCCGCACCCGCGGCGTGAAAGTTTCCCCTGAAGAGGTGGTGGTCGTGCCTGGGGGTAAACCGATCATTTTCTTCACGATTCTGTCCTTAATTGATGAAGGAGATGAGGTCATCTACCCCAACCCCGGCTTCCCGATTTATGAGTCGATGATCCACTACGTCGGCGGACGGGCGGTTCCCATCCACCTCCGCGAGGAACGCGATTTCTCGCTGGATGTAGAGGAACTCGCAGCCCTCATCACTGACCGCACCAAATTGATCATCCTGAATTCGCCGCACAACCCCACCGGCGGCGTGATGGAGCGCAGAGAGGTCGAGCAGCTTGCGGAGGTTATCGGCGACCGCAACATTCTGGTGTTGTCGGATGAGATCTATAGCCGACTGCTTTTTGAAGGCGAGCATTTTTCCATCATGTCTGTGCCCGGCATGCAGGAGCGCACGATCCTGCTGGATGGNNCGGCTGATGACGAACTCCAATTCCTGCACTGCCAGCTTTACCCAAATGGCGGGCATCGAAGCTCTGCGTGGAGATCAGAGTTCGGTGGATCACATGTGCGCCGAATTCAAGCGCCGTCGCGATGTGTTCGTCGCCGGCCTGAATAGAATCAAGGGTTTTTCCTGCCGCATGCCCAAGGGCGCGTTCTATGTTTTCCCCAACATCACGAAGACGGGTTGGCAGTCGAAGCCACTTGCTGACGCACTGCTCGAGCAAGCCGGAGTAGCGGCGCTTTCTGGCACGGCATTCGGCGAGTTCGGGGAGGGCTACCTGCGCTTCAGCGTTGCCAATTCGCTGGAGAACCTGCAGCACGCGCTGGATCGCATCGACCAGTGGACGAAGCAAAATCTCTAACCTGCATTCGTATCCGGGGAACGGAGTAGCCGGGGACATTTCTGACGTGGTACGACATTGCAAAACCCTGCATCTTGACACCGCCCTGTTTGTATATAAAATTGGCGCGGTTCCGGGATGGCAAGAGGGAAATCCCGGGCACCGAAGGAGGATAGCGTCTATGCTATCGAAGTTAGGAATTTTGGGAATTTTGTTAGTGACCGCCATTTTGCCTGCTTTGGCGCAAGCGCCCAGCGAACCTATTTCACTGTTAACAACTACAGCATTCGCACGTCAGCACGCACCGATGAAGTTTTACGGGCTGCGTCCGGACGCATCGGTCAGTAGCACCAACTGGAGCGGCTATGCCGTGACCGGCACTTCGTTCACGAGCGCCTTAGGCTCGTGGACAGTGCCTGCGGTCAACTGCACTAAAACCCCGAACACTTACTCTGCGTTTTGGGTGGGCATTGACGGATACTCCTCCAAAACCGTGGAGCAGACGGGAACGCTTTCGGATTGCTCTGGAGAAACCCCTCAGTATTTGGCTTGGTACGAATTTTACCCCGCGGGTTCAATAGAAATCACAAGCGTTCCGGTGAAGCCCGGCAATAAGATGTCGGCGGAGGTCAGTTACAACGGCTCCGAGTTCACGATCAAGATCACAGACGAAACCACGGGAAAGTCCTTCAGCAAGAGCCAAAAAGTCGCCGGGGCGAAACGGTCGTCGGCCGAATGGATTGCCGAGGCGCCCTGCTGTACCAGCGGCGGGGACATCCTCCCCCTCTCCGATTTCGGCACAGGTTCTTTTGGCGAGGACTACACCGAGGTGAACGACACCAACTACGCGACCGACTCCTCGGTCACCGGACCAATCAGTGATTTCGGCAGCAATGTGGAAAAGATCACGATGGTCAGCAGCAAGGGCAAGGATGAAGCGGTTCCGACAGCCCTCACCACGGACGGGACAAGCTTCAAGGTGGCTTGGAAGTCTGAGTGAAGCGGGCAGACGCGCGCTGACTTGCGCGGCCACTTTACGAGAAACCTGATCGGACCGAAAGGGAAGCAAACGAAAAACTACCAGTCGGTCCGCGAGCGGCGCACAAGAGAATCGCGCCGCTCGTGGACCAGGGAACGGAAGTCTTATGCAATCGAAAATGCTAGGAATGGGAATTCTGTTAGCGCTTGCCGCAGCGCCCGCCCTGGCGCAGGCGCCCAGCGGGTCTGTTTCACCTCTAACTACAGCGGTAATAACCCCACGTCAGCACCGGCCGAGAATAGTTCTGCCGGGAACACGTCCCAACGAAGTGGTGGACGACGTTACGGTTTCGTATAACCTCATCTGGGCTGGCTATGCTGTGACCGGTTCTGACTTCACGCAGGTCAACGGCTCGTGGATAGTCACCGCAGTCGACTGCACTAAGACTCCGAACAGCGACTCCTCGGAATGGGTGGGCATCGACGGATGGACCTCCAACACTGTGGAGCAGATTGGGACGGATGCCGATTGTAATGGCAAGAGTCCCTTCTATTACGTCTGGTACGAGTTTTATCCTCTAGACACTATCGTCATCGACGATGTCTCGATCGCGCCCGGCGATAAATTTTCGGCCTCGGTAACCTACGAGGGCGATAATGAGTACACTGTCTCGATCACAAACGACACGACAGGCCAACACTTCAGCAAAGAAGTGGAGTTCAAAGGGGCTGATGGGAGTGGGAAACCTCCACGGAATTCAGCCGAATGGATTGAAGAGATGGACGGAAACGAACTCTCCGATTTCGGCATAGACTCTTTTGGCGAATTCTACACGGGGGTGAGCGGCGGTACCGATTCCGCGACCGACTCCTCGACCTCGGGAGGGATCCGCGATTTCGGCAGCGCCGTGCAAAGGTCCATTTCGACGAAGAACGGCAACAAGGGCAGCGCGGATACAGCAGTTCCGTCGGCCCTCGCGTCGGACGGGTCGAGTTTCAAGGTGACTTGGAAATCAGAGTGAGGGGGCAGTAGCTCGGCACAAGTTAGCGCATTCAGCTTACTCCCGTTCAAGATCCGCTTAGGCGGGATTGTCCTTACGAGCCTCGACCGCAAGCTTCAGACATGTCGGGAATGAAATAGGGCATCCTCTCGATGAAGGAACCGGTCGTTGCGGTTCGTCCCCGCGCGGTCTTTGGCTTGTGGGAGAAATGTTTCGTCGGAAAATCCACACGCTGGAGGCTCAAGTAGCCGCGAACACTCAGCTCAACGGATGACGCAATCTCTCCACCCTTGGCCATGCGGACGATATGATCGGCGGCGCGATAGGCCAGTCGAGTTTGTGTGAAGCGGGCGGAAAACTACAAGCCCGGCCCGCGAGCGCCGCCAAAAAGCTCAGGTCGCTCGCGAACCGGGAAGGAAATGCGGAAAACTATTTGTAGGTCGCGTTCGTGCGAGCCAGATAGTCGCGGTGGTCGGTGTAATCCACCATGGAATTGAATGCGGGACCGCCTAGTGGGTTCGCCTTCAACGCCTCCCGGATCGCCGCGTTGACCTTGTCCAGGCCTTCCGCGTTCGCCGCAAGGTAAAAAATCCAAAACGCGCCGGGCGCTTCGGTGTGGACCGCTTCAGTGTCAATTTCGTATTCGTGAATCGTGCCGTCTGCGAGCATTTTCTCCAGCAGGGGCACGATGAGGTTCTTGCTTA
>PLKR01000513.1:0-2838 GCA_003140655.1 Acidobacteriaceae bacterium
CCGAAAGCTGCGGAAACATGTCTGCAGTGGCGACCCGCGCCAACGACCGCGCCTGGTCTAAACGATCGCGCGCGGCCACGAGCGACTGGTTAGCCTGGAGCAATTGTTGTTCGTAGGCGTCGAGCGCGGGATCGTGAAACACTTGCCACCACGCGCCTTTGGGAATGGCGTCCTTGGGTGCAGCCTGTTCCCATGGCGGCTGCGTCTTCCACGCATCCGGCGCTGGCACGGGAGCCGCGGGCCGGCTGTAACGCGGACCCACGCTGCATCCCGCGGCGAACGCCAGCGATGCCAGAGCGGCCGAGATTGCGGCTCGCTTCACGACGCGCCGCCCTTCTGCTGGCTCGCCGACGGTTGGCCGGGCTGTTGCTGCTTCGCTGGAGGTTGCGCGACGTTCACCTGCTGTCCGTCCTCAAGCGAATCCGCGGGGTTGATGACGACTTGATCGCTGGGAGCGACGCCGCCAAGAACCTCCAATGTAGCGCCATAGTCGCGTCCGATGTTGATGGGACGCAACTGCACCTTGCCGCCGGGACCGATGACCGCGACGCGCGGCCCTTCGGCACGGAACAGCATCGCGTTTACCGGAATCGTGACCTTGTTCACGCCCGAGCCGACGGCGAAGTGCACTTCCCCGAACGAGCCGGGCAATAGACGCCCGTCCCGGTTGGGCACGTCGACCTCCGTCAGCAGAGTCCGCGTGGCNNTTATGTATGGCGCGTAGGCCTGCGGAACGCTGGTGTAAACCCGCAGGGGATCGACGCGTGCAAGGTCGAACAGCTCCCGGCCGGCGGCGCCGGCTCCAGCATTGATGAGCGCACCGGGATCGACATTGCGCTTGGTGAGCACACCGGAGAACGGCGCGTAGACATCCTTGAAGCCCTCAAGCTGTTCGAGTCGGCGCACGTTGGCGTCTGCGGCGGCCAGGTTTGCCTGGCTCTGCTTGTATCCGCTCTCGTATTGGTCAGCTTCCTGCGCAGAGACGGAGTCAGTCTTACGCAGGTTCTCCCAGCGGTCGGCGCTGATTTTGGCCAGATCCATCTGCGCCAGGATTTGCAGACGCGCGGCTCGGGTCTGGTTCAGCTCCTGATCCACCTCGGGAGTATCAATCTTTGCCAGCAACTCGCCTTTGGTCACTCGGCTGCCAATGTCTTTGTACCAGCGCACAAGGTAGCCGCTCGTGCGGGCGTAAATCGGAGACTCCTCGTATGCCAGTAAAGAACCGGGCAGAACCAGATCCTCATCAGGTTTTTCCGACAGCGGGTAAACCACGGCGACCGTTGGCACGGTTTCGCGCTCCGTCTCCTTGGCCAGCGCACGTTCGTGGCTCACGTGGTCCCACAGCGTGAGCCCGCCGGCAATTAGCAGCACCAGCAATAGGACGCCGACGATCATCAGAGCTTTGCGCGGCGGCGCAGGCGGAACCTCGGGCGGCTTGTCGATCCCAGGATGCTGATGCCGGGAGTGCTGCTGGATCGCTTCAATCTCTTCGTCGCGCTGGGCTTGAGCACCCAGCGCATGATGCTCCTCAGCTTGGCCCGGCTGCGACGGGTTGGCGCCAGTGCCCGGTTCGGACCGCTGTGCGTCCCCCGCCGTTGGTTTGGATTGATCTTCTGCGCTCATGCTTAACTCCGATTCCTGCAACTTTCTATCCCCGCTCGCGTTTACATTCGCTCCCTGCGCGTACGCTTAGCCTCCCGATGGCCGTGGAACATGGCGAAGACGCTGGGCACAAAAAACAAGGTGGCGATTGTGGCAAACAGCAGTCCGCCAATGACGGCGCGGCCCAGCGGTGCGTTCTGCTCGCCGCCTTCTCCCAGGCCCAGTGCCATGGGCACCATACCGATGATCATGGCCAGCGCGGTCATCAGCACCGGGCGCATACGCGTATATCCGGCGGCGACAGCGGCCTGTACGGCGGGAATGCCTTCATCCATCTGTTCACGCGCGAAGCTGACCATCAGAATAGAGTTGGCCGTGGCCACACCCATGCACATGACCGCGCCCGTAAGCGACGGCACGCTCAGCGTGGTGCGCGTCAGCAGCAGGAACCAGCAGATTCCCGCCAGCGCCCCCGGCAAAGCCGCGATGATGATGAACGGATCGAGCCACGACTGGAAGTTGATGACGATCAATAAATAAACGAGCAGGATGGCTCCGACCAGTCCCACACCCAGCCCGATGAACGACGAGCGCATGGTAACCACCTGCCCGCGCACCACGATCTGGGTGCCGCGAGGCAGGTGGCCGTCGAATGTATGCAGCACCTTGTAAGTTTCGGAAGCGACCGCGCCCAGGTCGCGATCCTGCGTGCTGGCGTAAACGTCGATGACCGGTTGCACGTTGTAGTGGTTCACCGTAGCCGGTCGCACCACAGGAGATACCTGCACCAGATTACTCAGCAATTCCGAGCCCTGCTGCGACGTTACCGGTATGGTCATCAGGTCTTGCATGCTGGTCATACGATATTGCGGCGCCTGCACCGCCACCTGGTAAGTAACGTCGTTGCGCGGATTGAGCCAGAAATTGGGCGCCGTCTGGAAGCTGCCACTCAGCGAAACCAGCACGCTCTGTGCCACGTCGCGCGCCGTCAGCCCCACCTGCGTGACCCGGGTGCGCTCGATGTCCATGTGCAGCGTGGGCAGAGAAAGCAACTGCTGCACNNAGACCGAAATTCAGAATCTGTGAAACGATATCGGCGGGCTGGAAGAAAAACTCCACTCCGGGAAAGCGCTGCGGCAGCACCTCGCGCAAATGCCGGACGTACCCCGCCGTCGGATGGTGATGTTCGGGATCGAGAGCGATCAGGATCTCCGCATCGCTCGTGCCAATAGTTCC
>PLKR01000513.1:2854-4164 GCA_003140655.1 Acidobacteriaceae bacterium
CCGGGACGCCCGCGCACATGCAGGCGCAGTTGGCCCGCATCCACTTGCGGGAAGAAATCCTCGCCGAGGAACGTGAACAGCCCAAGCGAAAGCAGGCAAAAGATGAGGAAACAAAGCACAAAAACCCCGCGATGCTCGAGCGTGGTTTCCAGCAACTGCTCGTAGCCCCGCCGGAAGTCTTCAAACTTGCGCTCGAAGCCGCGCTGGAAGCGGCCCAGGAACGACTTGGGCGTTTCCTCGCGATGCTCGTGACCGCGCATGATGAACATCACCAGCGTGGGGATGAGGGTTCGCGAGAGCAGGTAGCTGGCCAGCATGGCGAAGCTCACAGCCTCCGCCAGCGGCACGAACAGGAACTTCGCCACGCCCGCCAGGAAGAACATAGGCACAAACACGATGCAGATGCTGAGCGTCGAGACAAACGCAGGCACGGCGATCTGCTGCGCGCCGTCAAGAATGGCCTGCCTCATCTCCTTGCCCATGGCAAGGTTGCGCTCGATGTTTTCGATTTCCACCGTGGCGTCATCCACCAGGATGCCGACCGCAAGTGCCAATCCTCCCAGTGTCATGATGTTGATGGTCTGCCCGATCGCGCTCAAGACGATGATCGAAACAAAGATAGAAAGCGGGATGGAGATGGAAATGACGATCGTAGGACGCCAATCGCCGAGGAAGAGCAGAATCATGACGGCGGTAAGAGCCGCTGCGATTAACCCCTCGCGCAACACGCCCTGGATCGAGGCGCGCACAAACAAAGACTGGTCGAACAGCGCGGTGATTTTCAGTTCCGGAGGCAGCGACTGCGCCGCCTGCACCACCATGTTCTTGACCCCCGCGACAATTTGCAGGGTGGAGGCGTTTCCGATCTTGTACATCGACATCAGCGCCCCGCGGTTTCCATCCTGCCGCACGATGTTCGTCTGCGGTGAAAATCCGTCGCGTATATGCGCAACATCGCGCATGTAGAGCGTGGCCCCATTGGCCGTCTTGACCGGCAGCTCGTTCAATTCCGCAATCGTCGCCGGCGTTCCGTTCAGCTCCACGTTGTATTCCAGCGGGCCGAGCTTGATCGTGCCGCTGGGAAGAATCAGATTCTGAGCATTGACGGCATTGACAATGTCATTGGGAGAGAGTCCGTAAGCCTGTAGCTTCGGCAAATCCAGGTCCACCTGAATCTGGCGAATCTTGCCGCCATAGGGATAGGGAGTAGCGGCTCCCGGTACGGTTGCCAGATAGTTACGCAGAAAGTTCTGGCCCAGATCGAACAGTTGCTGCTCAGGCAGGGTCTTGCTGCTCAGTCCGAGCTGAAC
>PLKR01000249.1:0-20988 GCA_003140655.1 Acidobacteriaceae bacterium
AATTTCTGGGGGGCAGGTCACAGGCACCATTGAATCTCCACTCATGCATCGCAATGTCGCGAACTTGGCGGCTAAATGTCTAAAGAATTGCCATCGGAAGAATCACGTCTTGCAATACCGGCTCCCTTTTTTCGTTGACTCGGGGTTGGCCGTAAGCGGAAGATGGGTGTGCGCCAGGGAAGTCTTGGGGATCCCTCCGGAAAGACAACCCTGTTTAGCCGAATGTCGGCTAGTACGGCGCTAGCCTCACAGGTAGAACATGACCTGGACGCAGGTGTAGTGGGCTCAGTGAGAGCCTTCCGAAAAAGTGATTTTGGGCAGACGTGGGTTTGCCCACACACTCGAGAAGTGACAGTAGCCACTTTTCGAATGTGCACATTGTGGCCGCGCCGCCGCGGCCTCGGAGGCTAGAGCACATGGGCCGAAAGAAAAAACGCAATAAGAAATCCAGCGGCCAGCGCAAGAAGCCGATCCAGAACAAGCGCGCGACCAGCTCCAACGCGAACAAACCTAACGCGAAAGATTCTTCCGCAAAGAAATCTCACGCTACTGAGCCTGCCCTTGCTCCTCATCTCGAGAAGTTCGCAAAGGCTGTGGCGGAGGATCATAGCCATGTTCAGGCAGCGATCCTAGCTGGCCGAGCTCCAGGGTCTGCGAGTTTTCTCTACCGTCAGCTGGGTGTCAGGGAGCGAATTGCTGAGCTCCTGGCGATAAAGAAGAAGGAGAACGAGGAGGATGTGGCAAACGGTGCACGGAGGCCGCAACGTCCGGTCGACATTGACGAAGGCGAGATTATCATGCATCTCGCTGACATAGGCCGAAGCAAAACGGAATCGAGTAAGGACAGAATTCGTGCCTTCAGTGAGTTGTCGAAAATCTTGAAAACCAAGGGCCCCACGACTCTCAAGGCGTACGGCTGGTCTGCCAATGAAATTGCCGAATTCTTTAATACCGGAAGAATCCCAACGCGCTTGCTACATCTCCTGGGCGCGGGGACAGCAGAAGTAGAATTGATTTCCGCAGCCACGTGTGACGTCTTCACGTGGATGACGAAGCACACAAAGACTCGTAACGAACACTGGAAAGAGGAAGGCCGGCCCGAGCCCTACGAGCACCTTCCGCTCTACGACTATCTCCGCGATATCTTGGACGCGATCGAACTGGAACCTGTCACATGGATCGAGAAGTCCCGCGACCTGATGATTTCGTGGGTGTGCGTCGGATATTTCACGATGAACGCGATGGTGGTGCCTTCGCGTGGAGTGATCTTCCAGACACAAAAACAAGACAAGGTGATCCAGCTTATCGATTACGCGAGATATTTGTATCGCAATCAAGACCCTCGACTGCAAGCAGCGTTTCCTCTTAGCAAGCCCCTTGATCAGCAGCCTGCTAACCGGCTGGACTTCGCGAACGGCAGCTACATCCTGGGTATACCGGGAGGCGCGGACCAGATGCGCTCCTATCACCCGTGGGGCTACCTGAACGACGAAAGCTCGTTCCAGCCCGATGCCGGGGAGTGCTACAACGAGGCCATTTCTGCCGTAAGAGGCAAAATTGTGTTCAATTCCAGTGCAGGACCAGGATGGTATGCAGATGCCAGAAGAGACATCATCACAAATTAAGAATAGACGAGCGGCCAAGGCGCTGGCTGAGACGAAGAAGCTGCCGCCTCAAACGCCCGTAGAGGTCCGGCGAGGAGTTACGGTTCGTCGGACCAAGGGCAGAATCCCTGTTTGGCGTATTGACTACAAGGCTCATCCCGAACGCGACCCCGAGTTAAATCCGGAGTGGGTCCGGGATGAACGGCGCAAGTACACGTCCCAGGCCGACTGGGACCGCGAACAAGAGATTGTGGACGAGGCGGGCGGTGGCGAGTTGGTATTCGCCGATACACTCGTTACCTATCGGAACAAGATCGTGATCACCGACCCCTCATGGCGGCCCGACCCGGAATGGCGCGTTGAGGGCGGCTTCGATCACGGGAAAACGAATGCCACAGCTCTCCTGCTCTGCTACATCGACTTCGAAGGCACCATTTACATTGCTCGCGAATACTATCAGCCGGGCCAAGAGGTTTGGCAGCATGCACCGGAACTCAAAAAAATGAGGGACTTCTTCCGGATGGCGACGTGCTATGCCGATCCCACAATCTTCAATACCACTTTGCAGCAGTCGCAGAGGCCGGGGCAGGCGTCAGAACGGGCGAAGTCCATTGGCGATCTGTATGCCGAGCAAAGGATTGAGAACTTCACACCCTTCGCCGGCGATCGCTCGGACGTGAGCTTCGCGGCCCGTCTGCAACTGCACTGGGCCGACCTCGAACACCGCGAGCCGACCGTCAAGATCGTTTGTCCCGAGGGGATGTACAGCGAGACCCCTCAATTCGGACGGCATCAGTGGGGCTGCCCCAACCTGCTCTGGGAGCTGATGCGCACCCGCCGGCAGAAGCTCACGGGCCAGCAACTCCTTAGCCGAAACGTTTCCGAAGCCATCGTCGACAAGGACAATCATGCGCGCGATGCGATGAAGTACATCGTGATGTCGCAGCCCGAGCCCAGCCGGAAATCGCTGGAACAGCGGGTGACGGAGCGCGTGTACACAATCCGGGAAGAGGCGAAGAAGCAGGGTGTGACCGACGATCAGGCGGCAACCATGGCCGTGATCAACTACACCAGGATCATGCACCAGGAAATCGAGGACGACAACCCGAGCACTTACATTGGAGGATCCGCGCGCCGGCGCCTCAAGATGATGGAAGCGCGCCGCAGGGAGGAGTGGCGCACAGGTAGACGATATCCTCGTCGTCGTGGTTTCTGATACCTCCGATAGGACTCACCTTGGCCAAAAGCCAAGCCTGGAGCGGGGTTTCGTCGGAGTATCAGATTCTACTATCACGTCGTTTTCTTGGTTATCGATAGAAATTGATAGTCGGGTGGTAACGGTTGATGAACGGCGATAGCCGCGACCTTTTGACGCCTCTTCAGCGCTGGCCGGCGCTGAACTGGAAAACGGTCACGCTGTGAAACTCTTGCCCCGGCTTCAGCTCAGTCGAGGGGAAAGTGGGATGGTTCGGAGAGTCAGGAAAATGCTGCGTTTCCAGGCAAAGGGCAAATCGCCGGTTATAGACACGGCCTTCTTTTCCCGTGATCGATCCGTCGAGGAAGTTTCCGGTATAGAATTGCACCGCAGGTTCGGTCGTCAGCACCCGCAGAATTCGGCCAGTGGTCGGCTCATATACTTCGGCTGCCTCGGCCAACTGCCCGGGCGCATGATCCAGCACGAAGTTGTGATCGTAGCCATGACCGAGATGAAGCTGCGGATCGTCCGCATCAATCCGTTCTCCAATAGCATGCGGCGTTCGAAAGTCAAACGGCGTGCCCCCGATTGACTTCAGCTCTCCGGTAGGAATCAGAGTTGCATCGACAGGGGTGATGCGGGAAGCATCGATCTTCAGCACATGCCCCAAAACGTCGCCCCTCCCTTGGCCCTTCAGATTGAAATAAGAATGATTGGTCAGAGTAAGCACAGTATCTTTATCGGTAGTCGCCGAATACTCGATTCGCAAAGCTCCGCCACTCAAGGTGTAGCGCACAGTTGTAGAGAGGTTGCCCGGAAAACCTTGATCTCCATCTTTGCTCACATAGGTGAGTTCGATTCCATCCTGGATCTGCTTCGCTCCCCAGACCACCTTGTCGAAGCCGCGGATTCCCCCGTGAAGAGCGTTGTCGCCATCGTTCTTTGGAACGGAATAGGTCTTACCGTCGAGTTGGAAGGTGCCGTGCGCGATCCGATTCGCGTAGCGGCCGATAATGCCTCCGAAATGTGCAGTCTGCGCCACGTACTTCTCGACCGAGTCGCAACCCAGCACCACATCGTCGAGCTTTCCGTTTCGATCCGGCGTGCGCACGGAAACGATGATTCCTCCGTAGGTCATAATGCGGACTTCGACCTTGCCATCTGCCAAGGAGTAGAGATCCACGGGCGTTCCTTCCGGCGTGTGCCCAAACGCTTGCTTGTCAACGCGAGTCTTCGCCGTCATGGTTGCCGTGAGCATCATTAGAGCTGCGAACACTGCAAACCAGCGGTTGGCCTTGTTTGAAAGCATAGTCCTCTTTTCTCGATGCGGAAGCCGCACGGGATTTCTGGCGTAGTGTACAGCGGAAGTTTAATCTCGCGTACGAAAAACAAAGCAATCCGTGGCCATATGATAAAAGTTATCGGCGCGATTAAAGAGAAACGCGCTACGATTGCAATTTCAGGGTATCATTTCAGCGAGACTGGCGCTGGTACCGCTTTTTGCGACCTCGGGAACAGTGACATTTGGGGGAAGCATGTCGATCAACTTTGTGCGGACACATGACGGAAGCGACGACTCCATACGCTTTCAACCAATGGAGCGCCTAAAAGTATATTTGTTCGGGGCAACTGTGTTGTTTGCATCGTTTGGGATGGGTGAAGCGGTTTATCGACTCTTGTTTTCAGAGTTTGACGGCATAACCGATCGTATTCCGGTTGAGATGCTGTTTGGTTTGGTGTTTGCCTGGCTCGCCACTAGGTTCGTCGGAGGCATTTACAGAAATCGCAAGGAGAGGAGTGCTAGGCTCAACTTCATTTGGGCTCGGAGTCATCAAATACGAGGCGCTCTGGAAGCAATCACTCCGTTGGCCCACCCATCGAAAAACCAACAATCGATCAGAGTAATCCGCGAAGAAGTCGAAAGGATTGAGTGGGCGATTAAGGAGATCCTGCCGGGCTAAACTTCTGTGTCCTTTCGGCAGGTCTGCGCGACTCGACCTGACGGTTGCCGGGGAAACGGTTACCACCACTCCTGTAGGATTGGATGACGACGAACTCGCGGGGACAGAAATGCCTGAACAGGCGGCCAGGAAAAGGAGAGAGGACACCAAAGTAACCAGAATCGTGCATTGGGACAAATTGGCTCGATGCGAGCGCCGACGATTATCAGGTCGCAAAAACCCATTCCCTTCGCGCGGCTCACACAGATCCCTCTTCGCCGCCGGTAACATCCTCGATTTCGGGATCGCCGCCGTGTGGTTTGACCTTCGTGGCTGGCGCTGAGAATTTCTGCCGTCGTTTCTTGCCAAGCTCTCACCGGCGTAACCGACATAAAGGTAACAGAGGTCGCATTACGAATGGGTCATTGCGCTAATGCAGATCAGATCGTAAGCTGATGGTGAGCAGTTTTCGGGGGAGGGCTGTTCGACGAGCGTCCCGTGACTCTATGAGTCTGGGGCGCTTTTGTTTTTCCACGGGTGCTGCACTGGGCTGGGCGTTTCTGTTGCTTGTCCCCGCTTTGGCGGGAAAGCGGGCCCTCAATCGTGGCCGGATGCCATCCGGCTGGGTTGGTGCTTCTTGATCTCTTCGCCGGCAATGTGAAAACCGGAGTTCGCGGCGGGACTCCGGCGTAAATGGCGGTCTGAGAAGCGCTTCTTTGATGTCGCAGGGGTCCAGGCCGCGCCCATCCAGCCGAGAGGCCGAGCCGAAACTCTTCCCACCGCGTTCCGACTTCACTGCCGCGCTATTTTGCCGGTGAGATCAATCTGCGCGGAGGAACTCCCGACATATACGTTGAAGTCTCCAGCGTCCACCGTCCAGTCATGATTCTTGATGTTGTAGTAAGCGAAAGCTCTTCGGTCGAGCGTGACTGAAACGCGCCGGGTCTCGCCGGCATTCAGCTGAACCCTTATAAATCCTTTCAGTTCCTTCACGGGCCGGGGGACGGTGGCGTTCGGCTCGCCGACGTAAACTTCAGCAACTTCGGCGCCGGCACGATGGCCAGTGTTGGTCACGTCGAGGCTGACATCGATCACCTGTTCGCCTGCGGCAGACGCGGGAGTGATGGAAAGATTCTTGTAGGCAAACGTGGTGTACGAAAGTCCGTAGCCGAAGGGGAACTGTGGCTTGACGGGTACCTTATCGAAGTAGCGGTATCCGAAAAACACACCCTCTTTGTATTCAATTCTCTTTTCGCCTGACTTGGGATAATAGTTGTCGTGGGCGGGATTCTCTTCCCAACTGCGCTCAAACGTGACAGGCAGCTTGCCCGACGGGCTGTACTCGCCGAATATCAACTGTGCCAGCGCCGTGCCTTGCTCCTGGCCCGCGTACCAGGATTCGAAAAGCGCGGGAACATGACCGAGCCATCGATTCATGTCGACCGCGCCGCCGGAGGTCACGACGACGATCGTGTTTTTGTTCGCACCGACAACCTGATTGATGAGTTCGTCCTGTGCCGGCGGGAGTTGAAACGTGCGGTCGGCTCCCTCGCTCTCGCTCTCGGAGTCAAAGCCCACCGCTAACACGACTGCATCTGCCTTCGACGCCAGGGCTTTGGCGGCCGCGTTCACAACCGCTTCTGGACGTATAATGCCGAGCCTTACGCTCGCGCCTCCCCAGTGAAAGTGTACGGAATATTCGAAACGAATCTTGTGTGCGCCGGCCGCTAGCGGCAATCGCATCTGGCTGACCCGGGCGCGAGCAAGTTCCCAGTCGTCGATTACCAGTTTATCGTCAACATAAACGCGATAGCCGAAGCCTTCACCGGCCTCCTGCACAAAGAGAATGTGCTCGCCGGGATTGCCGGGAATGAAATATCCTGACCAACGTGCCGATACGTAATTTTGATTCACGCCATTGCCCAGCGAGTGATCCGCATCAATGTGTCGATCGACGCGATGGATCGCGGGGGTGCCGCTGAGATTGGGATTGTTGAACGCATCCAGATTGATGCCAGGCTCGTTGCCTGCTGCATCTACCGAGAAGGACGTGGCTTGCGCCAGTTCCTTCAGAGATGGGAGCCCGCGATCGTAATACACTGTTGCGCTGCCGCCCAGGTAGCCGGCGAGACCCTCCAGATAGCTCACCCCATGGAACGGACGCACGCCCGCGCTGCCCCCACCTACCACCGGAGCGGGATAGGCATCCGGTCCGATTACGGCGATCGACTTGATTTTCGCTCTGTCGAGCGGGAGAAGATTGCCATCGTTCTTGAGCAGGACCATGCCGGAGCGAGCCGCTTCGAGCGCCACCCATTGGCCCTTTTCGTCGTACAGCGACACCGACAAATCTGCCTGCTCACGATCGAGCCAGCCGAAGCGGATGGCCGTGCGCAAGATGCGGCGAACTTTGTCGTCAATTGTCGCCTCGCTGACGCTGCCCTCTTTTACGGCTGGCAACAGCGTCGTGCGATTCATGAATTTCGGCGACGGCATTTCGAGATCGAGCCCACCATTGGCGGCGGCCACGCCGTCGTAAGTCGCATCCCAATCGGACATGACGATGCCCTCGAATCCCCACTCCTTCTTGGCGATGAGATTATTTAGAGAGCCGTCCTGGGTAGCATGCTGGCCGTTGATCAAATTGTAGGAGTCCATGATGGCGCCGACGTGCGCTTCCTTCACGGCGGCTTCGAAGGTTGGCAAATAGATCTCGCGCATGGTGCGTTCGTCGATGATGGAATCGCCGTCATGGCGCAGGAATTCCTGGTTGTTGCCCATGAAGTGTTTGATAGTCGCGCTCACGCCCTGACTCTGCATACCGGTGATGTAGGCAACCGCGGTGCGGGAGGCGAGGAACGGATCTTCGCCAAAGTATTCAAAGTTTCTTCCGCACAAAGGGGAGCGCGAAATGTTGACGCCTGGCCCCAGCATGAAGTGGACGCCGCGGGCGCGCGCGTCCTGGCCGATGACTGCGCCGATGCGTCCGACGAGTTCTGGGTCCCAGGTGGCGGCGAGGCCAATGCCGCCGAAGGTGGTCGAAGGTCCGTAGTTGCGGACGCCAAATGGCCCGTCGGCCATCTTCAGCGCGGGCAGGCCAATGTGCTTGATTTCGCGAATGTAGAAATCGTGGACACCGCCGATAAGGTCGATTTTCTCTTCCAGTGAGAGTTGTTTGAGGAGCGCGTCCACACGGCCTTCCACGGCGGGAGTGGTGGCGGAGGGCGCTTGGGCGCCAGCCGGGAGCCACGAAATCAGAAGAAGAAGGGCGAGAAACTTCACGTTGCGTGTCATGACAGACCTCAGGAGAAATTTCATATCACTCTCGAACAAACCTGCGGCCAAAGCTGCCTGTCATTGTCACTTGTCTCCTGCCCGGACTCGCGGTGGACTGGCGCACCACTAACTCCGGCTCGATAGCAATTTCGGGAACGTATTCCGTGCGTCCCTCGATTCGATCGAGCAGGGTGCGCGCCGCGATCTCGCCCATTTTTTGCAGGGGTTGTTTTACCGTAGTGAGGGGTGGATTGATGTAGGCAGCGCTTTGAATGTCATCGAAGCCTACTACCGACACATCGTCGGGTATCTGCAGGCCGGCTTCCTGAAAAGCCGAGATCGAACCAATCGCGGAAATATCGTTGTAGGCAAACAGCGCCGTAAAAGGCTGTTTGCGCGCCAGCAGTTGCTTGGCGAACGGGTAGCCAAGATTCGGCGTAGGGTCGTCGCCTTCAAGTTGCACGATTAATTCCGGGAGTATGCGAATACCCAATTTTGCAGCGACTTCGGAGATCGCGTTCCAGCGTTCGGCAGAATCGACGCTTACCGTCGAACCTTTCATGAAGGCGATTTTTTCGTGGCCTAGATCGGCTAGGTGCTTCAGGGCCAGCGAGGCGGCATGATGGTGATCCAGCACAATATTAGTTACCCGCTTGATCCGGCGATGGCCGGCAACCGCTACAGTCGGCAGCGGGGGTTCTTCAGTCAAGAAAGTATCCACTGTGATAAAACCTTCCACTCCTCGGTCCTGAAGCATCGCCGAGTAGGTTGCGAGCAGTTTCGTATCGTGGCGGTGAGCAACGGTAAGGAAGAAGAAGTTTTGCTCTCGCAGGTAACGTTCGATGCCGCTGATCACCAGAGAACCGTAGGCGTCACCGATTTCCTCCAGAATCACTCCAATCGTGTACGTGCGGTTCACTCGCAGGGAGCGCGCGAAGAAATTCGGCCGATAGTTCAGGTCCCGTACCGCCGCCAAAATTCTTTTCTTAGTATGCTCAGGAACCGAATGCGAGGCTGAAGAATTGTTCAGAACGGCCGAAACGGTACTGGGAGTGAGCCCGACGCGTTCCGCCACCGATTTCAGAGTGACGGCCGGACTTCTGTTCCGATCGGCTTTTGTTTTATGAGATTTCATGCGGCAGATGTCCTTGCTAGGTCCTTCTTGGCCTCTTGCGGCGCGTGATGTTTCCCCCGCCTCGATTGGGGAGTGTATCTTAGCGCAAGCCACGGCAGAACCACAAAGTACATATTTGGCGAATTTCCCTCAAGAATATCGATATTTTTGTCTTGACAACGAAAGGCGTTTCGGGCTACAACCTTCGGCAGGATCGAATAGTACAGAAGTACTAGCTGAAAAGCCAGTAGAACAACGATATTCTTAAACGTTTCCGAATCGGGAGCGATTTTGGCAAGAACTGAAACGGCTCGGAAAATCTGACCCGTCGAATTCGAAAACCCCATCTCTGTGGATGGGATCAAACTTATAGCGTGGGAGAAACTCCATGACGAGCTTCATTCGCTGGGCACTCGCCTTTTGTGTTCTGCTGGGCATGACCGGGCTGGCATTTTCCCAGAGCAGAAATACCGGTGAGATTCGGGGTACGGTGTCGGCCGCTGGAGCCGTTGTGCCAGGGGCGACCGTTACTCTTACGAATATCGACACCGGCGAGACGAAAGAGTTCGTCACCAACCAGGACGGTATCTATGACACCGTCTCGACTCCTGCGGGAAACTATAACATCACGTTCTCGGCCAAGGGTTTCAAGAAAGTGGTGGTTGGCCCCATCACGCTGCAAGTAGACGTGATCACCGAGAACGCCGCCCTGCAGGTGGGAGCGGTAACAGAAACGGTAACGGTGGAGGGCACAGGAGCGCCGCTCCTGGAGACCGAAACTGGCCAGCAGGGTGCCATTTTGGATGCCAAAACCATGACAGAGCTGCCCCAGGCGGGGGGCGGCATCACAGGCGCCGACTGGGCTGCTTTCAACATCTATCTGGCGGGCGCTTCAGGCACTACAAACGGGCGGAACTCGCTGGGAGGAGGGGCTTGGAATGCCGGCGACGCGGTTTCCATCAACGGCAACCTGCCGAACTTCGGCAACTTCCTTCAGGACGGAGCCAGCACCTTACTGCCGGCGAGCTACAACAACGACGATGAGATCTTCGAGACCATTCAGGAGGTTCAGGTCAACACCTCCTCCTTCTCGGCGCAATACGGCATGGGCGGCGTCATGTTCAACCAGATCAGCAAGGGTGGAACCAACGGTTGGCATGGGTCCGGTTATGAGTTTTTCTCGCAGAACTTTCTAAATGCCAACGGCTATTTCAATGATCAGGCGCCCAAGTTGGAGGTAAACCCCCTGAACCCCTCGGGCCCGGAAATTCCTAACCCAGCGTCTCAAGTGCCGTATTTGCGGTACGACCAGTTTGGGGCCTCCGTCGGCGGGCCTATTATCAAGAACAAGCTCTTTTTCTACTTCGACATAGACAGGATCGTCAATAACAGCGCGTCGAACGGCTTCGTCACCGTTCCTACGGCCGCCATGGAGGCGGGTGATTTCACCGGCATGCCGCTCATTTATGACCCGCTCACCACAACCTGTCCTAGCGGTCCACCGTTTTGTGCATTCACAGGCCCCCTTAATCGCGTCTCTTTCGCCAGCGAATGCGGCGGCCTCAACATGATTCCGAACGGCACCAACTGCGGTGGCGCACCCAGCCGGATGGACCCCGTGGCGGCGGCCATCACGGGTTCTAAGTATGGCTGGCCCACCGCACCGCAAGGGGTCGGAACATGCGCGATCGCGGCCGGGTTCCCAAACCAGTGTACAAATAACCTCTACCTCGCGCATATCAATCCCGCCCCGGTTCACCGGTATTTTGGGCGGCTGGACTATAACCTGAGCCAGAACAACCGCATCAACTTCTCAATTAGCCAGAAGGATAACCCCGGGGTCGACAACGGCCTGTTCCCCTGCCCGCTGAATTGCGGTAGCGGGGACGTGGACGGTTGGAACACGCAGATCAGCGACGTATGGACGATCAGGCCCACGATCGTCAACGAAATCCGGATGGGTTATACCAAGCAAGGCAACTGGTTCCTTTCCCAGTCCATCGGGTTGAACCCCGCAACGGCATTTGGCCTGCAAGATACCCATTTTAACCAACTCCCCTTCATCGGCAACTCAAGCATTTATGGTGGATTCGGCGGCCCGTCCGCCGTAAGCACCTTGTCGCCCGCCACCGACGCCATTTACATCGAGAACTCGTTTGACCCCTCCGATATGCTGACGCTGGTCAAGGGCAGGCACGTTCTGCATTTCGGGATTGAGGTGTTGATGGCTGAGGGCAACACCACGGCCTGGGGCTCCAACAGCGCCGGCAACTACAGTTTTACCGGACAATACACCGCAGGCGTAAATGCCAGCGGAACGCTGAATACCGCCACGGGTTCGGGCTTCGCGGACTACCTGCTCGGCAACGTCCAAGGCTGGGCCGCGAACAATCAGGGCCTGACGGGCATGCGGCTGAAGAGCCCGCAGGCCTTCGTTCAAGACGACTGGAAGATCAAGCCCAATCTCACCATCAACCTCGGCTTGCGCTGGGAGGGGAACACGGGCATGAGCGAGGTACAGAATAAACTTGGCGATTTCGACCAGAATCTCGTCAATACCTTCGGCCCCTTCGCGGGCACCCTGGGCTCGATATGGATTGCCCCTCAGGATAACCGAACGACCTTGCAGAAGCCGGTTTGGAACATTTTCCTCCCTCGGGTAGGCTTTGCCTGGTCGCTCAAGAACAACACGGTCATCCGAGGCGGTGCAGGGTTCTTCGCCTATAACTACAGCATGGATCTCTACGGAGGCGAGGGCGGTGCGCAAATGGGCTTCGGCGCTACCTCTCAGGGCAACATCAGCGACCCTCTCAGCGGCGCCGGGGACATAGGCTGGATTAAAGGCACCGGCAACACTACCCCGCTCTATTTAAGCTCGAGCGCTGCGATGATGGCCAACGCCCTGCCTTACATTCAGGGTTCGAAGAACCCGGCGTCCTACATCACCAGTCCCGCCCCCTTTAGTCCACCTTACGAGCCCTATAACATCCGGCCGGGAGAGATTTGGGAATGGAACCTCGCCGTCGAGCACCAGTTCGCGAAGGACTTTGCGGTGTCGGCCACTTACGTCGGCAGTCACGCGGCGAATCTGCAATACCTCACCGACCTGAACCAAATCACCAACCCGGCCCTGCTGAACCCGAACGATATATCGGCCTGTGACGGGGCAACACCCGCAACAATCACCGCGAGCCCCAGCACTTGCGAGCGTCCATATCCGGCGTTCGGAGGCCTTTCCGGCTCAAACTTCAACGGCATCTCCAGCTACAATTCGTTGCAACTCGACGTGCGAAAGCGTTATTCCTACGGGCTGACCTTCGATGTCAACTACGCCTGGTCGCATATGCTGGATGACCAGGACTCGGCCGGATGGGGCAGCACCGCCGGGCAACAGGTTTGGCAAATTGGAAACAATCCCCGCGCTAACTACGGCAACTCGAACTTCGACATCCCGCAAGCGCTGAAAGGGACCGCGGTATACGAACTGCCGTTCGGCATAGGCAAGCGCTTTATGAACCAGCATGCTGTCACTGACGCTGTGCTTGGCGGATGGCGCATATCGGGGACGTTTATCTACCAGGACGGCACTCCGTTCACGGTGTTGGACACCGGTGTTAACGACTATTCGCAGGCCGGCAATGTGTTTGCCAACCCCACAGGTACCTCCCCCAACTCAGGCACCTGCGCCAATGGCGCGGCGGTACACGCCCTGAGTTGCTGGTTCAACACTGCTGCCTTTGAGACCCCAGCCGAGCAGGGCAACGGGGCGTTCGGGGATGGACGCAGAAACACGCTCTTCGGGCCAAAACTGTCTGATGTTAACCTGTCTCTGGCGAAGACCTGGCATTACAAGGAACGAGCTGGGCTCACGCTTCGCGGAGACTTCGTTAACGTCATGAACCATCCGAGCTTCTCACTACCGACCAATGACATGAATAGTTCGAGCGTGGGCGCTATCACGAGCGTCTCGAACGGGCCACGTACGATCCAACTGGGCGCGCGGCTGTTCTTCTAACGGCGCTCGCGTAACAAAGTAAGGACGGCGGCATGCCGCCGTCCTCAGCTCTACGCGGGAAGAACGAGAGATACGTCTTGTCCGCCGTACAATCGTGACATGAGGACAAAACAGGTCGTTGTCTTGTTCTGGGTGGTTCTCTGTCTGGGGTTGCTGTCAGGTTTTTCCCAATCGAACCCTAGCCTGGGGCAACAAATCGAATCACACAACCGCAAGGCTGCAGAATATCTGAAAGAGAACAGACCCGATCTGGCGATACCGGAATTTAGAGCCATTGTTGCCCTCGATCCGAATAATGTAGATGCCCGCGGCAATCTCGGTGTGGTGATGTTCTTCCAAGGGGATTATACGAGTGCGATTCTACAGCTTCGTGCCGCACTAAAATCGCGGCCCACCCTGTCGAAGATTCAGGCTCTTCTGGGCATCGGCGAAAAGCGGACGGGCGACCTCAATGCGGCTCGCCGCGATCTGGAGGAAGCGTTCCCCAAGGTGCAGGACGAGAAGATCCGCATTGAGGCTGGGATGGAGTTAATCGAAATCTACTCGGGCACAGGCGATCTGGATAAGGCCGCGGCGATCGTGACTGATCTTCGAAGGCGGGAGCCTACGAACGAAGTTATTCTCTATACTGCTTACCGAATTTATTCGGACCTCGCCGCCGAGTCGATGCTCAGCTTATCGGTGGTGGACCCGAATTCTGCTCGAATGCACCAGGCGATGGCACACGAGCTGGCAAAGCGTGGCAACACCGCGGAAGCGATTGAGAACTACCGGGCTGCGCTCAAGATCGACCCACAGCTCCCGGGACTTCATTTTGAGCTTGCCGAGATGCTCAAGACTTTGTCGACTGTAGAGGGCCGGCAGGAAGCTGAAAGCGAATACAAGGCAGCGTTGCAGGCGAATCCGTTTGATGAACAGTCCGAATGCAGGCTGGGCGATATCGCTCTTCAGAGAGACGATCTAAAGGAAGCGAACGAGCGTTTCACCCGCGCCATACAACTGCAGCCCAACGACCCCGAGGCGAGTATCGGCCTGGCGAAAGTGTTTATGACCATGGATCAACCGCAACAAGCAGAACCCCTTCTGCAGCATGCCCTCGAGCTGGATCCGACGAGTGCGATGGCGCACTTTCGCCTCAGTACCCTCTATCGGCAAACGGGACGCACCGCGGAAGCCAAACACGAATTCGAGGAATATCAAAAGTACAAGCAGATGAAGGAGAAACTTCGGGCGATTTATCACGACTTGCATCAGGACCAGGCCGTGGACGAAAACGTCGATACGAATCCGAAGAGATAGTTAAGAGACCGGTCATTTGCGCGGCGCCAGCGATTTCAGGAACTGGTTTTGTCTCGAAGAACATGGCGATGAGGAAGACACTTCTTGCGGCTGCGATCTGGTCATCGGTTGTTCCGGCGTTTGCTAGTTCTTACTACCCGGCCCGGTTGGACGATCCAAAAGCAATTTATCTGACGCCGGATAATTTTTCTGTAAAGGGTGACGGCATCGCGGATGATTCCGCAGTCCTACAGCACGCCATCAACACAGTTCAGGAGAAGACCAACCAAGGCATCCTGTTCGTTCCGGCTGGCCGCTATCGTCTCACCAAAACGATCTACATCTGGCCCGGAATCCGTCTGATTGGGTTTGGGTCCGCCCGGCCGAGCTTTGTGCTCACTGCAAACACCCCAGGATTTCAGCAAGGGCCCGCGTACATGGTGTTCTTCGCGGGCGCGCGGCCGTCCAGCACGGCAATGCCCCCTGACGCGAATCCGGGCACGTTCTATTCCGCGATCAGTAACATCGACATTGAAATTCAAGGCGGAAATCCCGGCGCAGTGGGCATCCGCGCCCACTATGCCCAGCATTGCTTTCTGGCTCACATGGACTTTCACATCGGTTCAGGACTTGCGGGAATTCACGATGGCGGCAACGTCGCTGAAGATGTGCATTTTTACGGTGGCCAGTATGGCATCTGGACTCGGAAGCCCTCCCCTGGGTGGCAATTTACTGTGATCGACGCTACATTTGAGGGCCAGCGCGAAGCGGCGATCCGGGAGCACGAAGCCGGGCTAACTTTGATCCGTCCGCAATTCAAGAATGTCCCCACGGCGATTTCTATTGATCCTCAGTATTCCGACGAACTGTGGGTGAAAGATGGACGGATGGAAAACATTACCGGCCCCGCCATAATCATCAGTAATGAGAACAATGCCCGCACCGAAATCAACATGGAGAATGTTGTCTGCCGGAAGGTTCCCGTGTTTGCGGCTTACCGCGAGAGCGGAAGGAACGTCGCGGCTCCGGCAGAAATATACGAGGTGAAGACTTTTTCTCATGGCCTTCAATATCGCGACGTCGGCGCGGTGGGCACGATTCAAGACAGCTACGAGAGTGGAGCATTGAGCGCGTTACCAAGAGCGGTCAAGTCCGACATTCTGGAACTACCGCCGATCAATACTTGGGTCAACATCCGTTCCCTTGGCGCCAAGGGCGACGGCAGGACAGACGACACCGATGCGTTGAGGAAAGCCATTGCTGATCATCGCGCGATTTACATGCCCTCCGGCCAGTATCGAGTAACAGACACAATCACTCTTCGGCCGGATACGGTTCTCATCGGCCTACATCCAAGCGTCACACGGATATTGCTTGCCGATTCAACCCCGGCCTTTCAAGGCGTTGGCAGCCCCAAACCTCTGGTCGAGACCCCAAATGACGGTACGAATATCGTGACCGGCATAGGCCTCTATACCAACGGCATCAATCCGCGAGCGGTGGCGGCGAAGTGGATGGCGGGCACGGAGTCGATGATGAACGATGTTCGATTTCTGGGAGGTCACGGCACAATTGACCCGAACGCCACCGCGGAAGAGGCGCACAAAGTATGGAAAGAAATTTACAACGACACTCATAGCGCCGACTCCAATCCCAATCGCCGCTGGGACGGACAATATCCCAGCCTGTGGATCACAGGCGGCGGGACTTTCGTCGGCATCTGGACGCCCAGCACTTTCGCGCAAGCGGGCCTGTACATCTCGAACACTTCCACCGCAGGACGAATTTACGAACTATCGAGCGAGCATCATGTTCGCAACGAAGTAGTTCTGGACCACGCCTCCAACTGGCAAATTTATGCTCTACAGACCGAAGAGGAACGCGGCGAGGGCGGGTTTGCGTTGCCGCTCGACATCCGGAATTCAAGCAATATTACCTTCGCGAACCTGCACATGTATCGAGTCGTGAGCAGCTATCAGCCGTTCAAGTACGCGATCACCGTTACGAACTCCAGCAATATAAGGTTTCGTAACGTCCATTGCTACAGTGACAGCAAAGTGTCGTTTGACACCACGATTTACGATCAGACCTACAACGCTGAGCTACGACAGCGTGAATTTTCCTGGCTGACGATCTCAGGAGCCGCGCCTGCGGTCCCTCCTGCGAATCCATCCTCAATTCTCGCCGAGGGCGCGAAGGTGGAGAAGGTCGCTGGCGGTTTCTTCAACATTTCCGGCGGCGCGGTCGACCGGACTGGAAATGTTTATTTCGTCGACGCCAAATGGCAAACCATCTACTCCTGGTGGGCCGCGACGCGCCAACTGTCGAAGGTTCGCGACAATCCTCTCGACCCGGTTCAACTGTTTTTCGACAAGGCCGGCGATCTCATAGTGGTTTCGTATGCAGGCATGGGGACTGTGTACAGCTTCAGGCCCGGCACAACGGGCGACGATATTATATTGCTGAAAGCTGTGCCAGCCGCGCCACGTCCGGGAATGACGCCAGTTCTCCCTGTTGATTATTGGCGAAACGAGAACGATTTTCTCGAAAAGATTCCTGTACAGCAGCCTTATCAATTTGTCTCACCGGATGGCACAACTTATCTTCCTGCGGGCGAAGACTTTGTGAGCGGGGAACTCTACTACGGATCGAAGTTGAATAATACGCTGCGAGCTTTTGGTTTCGCCCCCGCAATCGCGGGCCAGCCGTATTACGTTTCCGATGAATCCGGAGAGAAAACCTATGTCGGCAGCGTTGGCGTCGACGGAACAATCTCGAACCTGAAGCTCTTTGCTGAACAGGGCGGAGAAAGCGTCACCGCGGACGATCATGGCAACGTCTACATTGCCGCCGGGCGGGTGTTCGTCTACAACCCAGCCGGTGAACTGATCGATACGATCGACACCCCGGAACGGCCTTCGCAGTTGCTGTTCGGTGGTAGCGATGGCCGGACTCTTTTCATTCTGGCGCGTAGCTCGTTGTATGCCGTCCAAACCCGCTATAAAGGGCGATAAAAGCTAGCTAATCTCTTTTCCCAGGAGATCCACATGACACTCCAAACCTCGCGACGAAGCTTTCTCGGACTCTCTGCCCTGGGATTGGCCGCGGCGGTTGCTCCCGGTGAATTGGTCCGTCCCGCAGCCGCAGTGAGCGAGCCCGAAAACGACGCCTCAAATGTCAGCCCAGAGATTTCGGTCTGGGTGACAGCCGGCGACGAACGTTTTGCCGCCGCTCCCAAGACCGCTTGGCGTCCGGCTTCGGCCGCGCCCGGCACCGATCAGATCCGGCTCAATCCCGGAACGAAGTTCCAGAAGATTTTAGGATTTGGCGGCGCCTTTACCGACGCTGCCTGCTACATGTTCAATCAACTTGCGCCGGCGCCAAGAGAGCAGCTGTTCCACGAGCTGTTCCATCCCTCAGAAATGGGGCTGAGCACCGGTCGTATCTGTGTGGGATCGAGCGATTACTCGACAAAAGTTTACAGCTATGATGAAGGCGCACCCGACCCTGATCTGACAAGATTTTCCATCGAGCACGACCGCGAATACATTCTTCCCATGCTGCGCCAGGCGCGACTGGCGAATCCTGACCTGTTCCTTTTTTCAAGCCCCTGGAGCCCGCCCGGCTGGATGAAGTTCAACGGCTCGATGCTGGGTGGCTCGATGCGCAATCACTACCTTCCCGTCTATGCGAAATACTACCTGAAGTTTCTGCAAGGGTATGCAGCCGAAGGCGTGCCGGTGCAAGCGTTAACCTCGCAGAACGAGTTGGATACCGATCAGGATGGCAGAATGCCGGCTTGCATCTGGCCGCAGGAGTACGAGATTCAATTTGTGCGCGACCACCTGGGCCCGCTTTTGGAAAGCAGCGGGATGCCCACCAAGATCTGGCTCTTGGATCATAACTACAATTTGTGGGGACGCGTGGTGGACTCACTGGAGGACGACAAGCTTCGCAAGTATGCCAACGCAGTCGCCTGGCACGGCTACTATGGCACACCCGAAATGATGAGCAAGGTCCACGATGCCTTTCCGGATACGGAGATGCATTGGACCGAGGGCGGCCCGGACTATACCGATCCCGGCTATCTGACGGATTGGTGCAAATGGGGCGGAACTTTCAGCGATGTTCTGCACAATTGGTGCCGCTCCATCACGGCGTGGAACCTGGCTCTCGATGAGCATGGTCACCCGAACGTCGGACCGTTTCCCTGCGGCGGCGTGGTAACGATCGACTCGGAGACGAAGCAAATCACCCGCAGCGGGCAATATTGGGCTTTTGCTCACTACTCGCGTGTGATCCGCCGCGGGGCTAGCCGCTTTGACTCGAAGAGCGACGCCGCCGACCTGAAGCACGTTGCAATACAAAATCCAGACGGGCAACAAGTGCTGGTCCTGACGAATCCAGGCCCTGCAAAGACGGTCGAATTGCGGCTCGCAAATATGGCGGCTCCGGTTTCGTTGAAAGCGAATTCCGTAACCACTCTCACTTGGAGGTAGTCTGCTATTCCCGCGGTGGGGATTGAGACCTGAAGATAATAACTCCGTGTATGCTGGTGGCCAGACCGCAGCGACAAGGTAGTGTCGGAGTCATGCTGATCCATCCAGATCGTCTATTTCCTGCCGAGCCCAGTACCCGAAAAATAGCCAGGACGCTCTATGATCACGTGCGAATCTTGCCACTTATTAGTCCTCACGGGCATACCAATGCGGCATGGTTTGCGAGGAACGAGCCCTTTCCCGATCCAGCAAAGCTCTTTGTGCAGCCCGACCACTACGTCCACCGAATGCTCTACAGCCAGGGAGTCTCGCTGGAAGATCTTGGGGTTAGGCAGTCGGAGCTAAGAAATCCGCGGAAAGTCTGGCGGGTCTTTGCCAGCCATTATTATCTGTTCCGCGGAACGCCGACGCAAATGTGGCTGGACTTCGCCTTCCAGGATCTTTTCGGACTGGGACAGCGGCTGTCGGAAGAGAACGCCGATCTTTACTTTGACACGATCTCAGAAAAGCTTCTTTTGCCTGAGTTCCTGCCGCGCGCTCTCTACGAGCGTTTCAATCTGGAAGTGCTCGCGACCACAGATTCTCCGCTCGATTCGTTGGCTGAGCACAGGGCCATCCGCGAATCGAACTGGGAGGCGAGGATACTACCGACCTTCCGGCCAGACCCGGTTGTCGATCCTGAGTTTGAGGGATTTGCCGGAAATATCGCGAAGCTCAGCGAGAAGACTGGGGAAGACACCTCGACGTGGATGGGCTACCTGAAAGCGCTCCGCGTGTCGCGCATCCGCTTCCGCGAGCTCGGTTGCACGGCAACCGACCACGGACATCCCACTGCGCGAACCGCGAATCTTCCCACAGCAGAGGCTGTCGAACTCTTTCGCCNNCTCGACGACGGACTGGTGATGCAGATTCACGCGGGCAGCGCGCGCAATCACAACCGCAAGCTTTATGAGCGATACGGCCGAGACGTAGGTGCGGATATTCCGATGCCGACCAATTATGTGGACGCGCTTCGNNTCTGCCTACAGCCGGGAATTGGCTCCGTTGGCCGGGCATTACCCGTGCCTGCGGTTGGGGCCGCCGTGGTGGTTTCACGACAGCCCGGAGGGAATGACGCGCTTCCGTCAGCAGGTAACGGAGACGGCAGGCTTCTACAACACGGTTGGGTTCAATGACGATACCCGCGCCTTTCTTTCCATTCCGGCGCGGCACGATACGGCGCGGCGCATGGATTGCTCCTTTCTGGCGAATTTGGTTGCTGAACACCGGCTGGGGGAAGAGGAGGCTTTCGAAGTGGCGCAGGATCTCGCCTACAGGTTGGTGAAAAAGGCATATCGACTGTAGAGAAGGAATATGGCGGAGACGACGGCTTTCAACAATCCGACGCCGCGCACTTCATCTGCGGGCACGCGACTGGGACGGGTGCGCTGGACGGTCTGCGCCATGCTGTTCGCCGCTACCTCCATCAATTACATGGACCGCCAGGTGATCGCGATTCTCAAGCCGACGCTCGAGCACAGCATCGGCATGACGGAGGTAAGTTACGGCTACATTGTGGATGCATTTCAGATTGCCTACGCGATTGGTCTTTTGGCAGCCGGCCGGCTGATTGACAAGCTGGGCACGCGCATCGGCTATATGTTGGTGATGGCAGTCTGGAGTCTTTCCGCAATGGGCCATGCACTGGCCAGCACTGTGCTGGAGTTCGGTTTCGCAAGGTTCTTCCTCGGGCTCGGCGAATCCGGCAACTTCCCCGCTGCGATCAAGACCGTGGCCGAGTGGTTCCCGCAGAACGAACGCTCATTGGCTACGGGCATCTTCAACTCCGGAGCAAATGTTGGAGCGATCCTGGCCCCCGCCATCGTGCCATGGGTGACGCTGCGCTGGGGCTGGCACGTGGCCTTTCTTACTACTGGCCTCTTCAGTGTGCTTTGGATTCTGTGGTGGTTTCGCTATTACCGCAGTCCCACCGATCATCCCACGCTGACCGCCAAAGAACTGCGCCACATCTATCAAGAAGCGGCTGTGGACTTGGGTCCGTCGGTACCTTGGCGCCGACTATTGAGA
>PLKR01000249.1:20997-22313 GCA_003140655.1 Acidobacteriaceae bacterium
TACCACTTATTATTGTTTATAACGTGTCGGCAATTGGCAGCATCGGTGGAGGCTGGTTGCCGACGCCCTTCCGACGCCTCGGACTCTCGCCCCACTACGCGCGGCTTACGGCGATGCTTTTCTGCGCGTCTCTAGTGGTTCCCATCTACACGGCGAGCAGCGTCGAGTCTGTGTGGAGCGCCATTGTGCTAATCAGCGTTGCTGCGGGGGCACACCAAGGGTGGTCCGCCAATCTCTTTACGACAGCATCGGATATGTTTCCGCGGAGCGCCGTGGGCTCGGTGGTCGGTATCGGCGGCATGGCAGGATCCGTGGGCAGCGCGCTTTTTGCCTTCTACGCAGGGCACATCCTGCAACTGACGCACAGTTATGCGAGCCTGTTCGGTATCGCGGCCAGCGCTTACCTGTTGGCTCTTATCGCTCTGTGCCTACTCGCTCCCGGACTAAAAAAGGTGGAATTCGCCGCATGAGCCTCTTCTGTGCCACGGGCAGCGTCGAGAGCGATCTGTTTCCGCAGTTGCAAAACCTGCTTGTGGAGAGTCTTGCGAAGCTTGGAAAACGAAACCGTGTGCTCGTTGTACCCCCCGACCACAGCCGCGTGCATTCTCGCGCTGGCGACCTGACGCGCTACGCGTGGAAATACTATGGCGACCGGCTGCAGGCGGTGTTGCCTGCTCTGGGCACACATGCTGCCATGAAAGCCGAGCAGATCACGCGAATGTTTGGCGAAATGCCGCAAGCGCTCTTCCGCGTCCACAACTGGCGAACTGACGTCGAGACCCTCGGCGAGGTTCCGGCGGAGTTCATCTACGAGCAGTCTGAAGGCAAGCTGAACTATGCGTGGCCCGCACAGGTGAACCGGCTCATTGCGCATGGCGGCTTCGATCTCATTCTCTCTATCGGCCAGGTCGTGCCCCATGAGGTCATCGGCATGGCCAATTACAACAAGAACATTCTGGTGGGCACCGGAGGGCGCGATAGCATAAACCGCAGCCATTATCTGGGTGCGGTTTATGGGATGGAGCGTATCATGGGTCGCGCCGAGAACCCGGTGCGCAATGTTCTCAATTACGCGGGCGAGCGCTTCCTGCGGCAATTGCCAATCGTCTATGTACTCACAGTCGTCGGACGCGCGGCGGATGACGGGTTGGCAGTGCGCGGCCTTTTCATCGGCGACGACGCCGAATGCTTTCATCGCGCCGCCGAGCTAAGCTTGAAAGTGAACTTCGAAACGCTCGACGCACCGGTCCAGAAGGCTGTCGTCTATCTCGATCCGCATGAATTTCACAGCACATGGCTGGGCAACAAGGCAATCT
>PLKR01000654.1 GCA_003140655.1 Acidobacteriaceae bacterium
TCAGGAATTCTGGGGCATGGATCTGATCGTAACGCCCGCCGTGCTGATTCCGCGTCCCGAGACTGAGCATGTAATCGAAACTGTGTTGGATCTGCAAGCCTCGGCATCCGGCGTCCGGCGTCCGGCGTTCGGACCTCAAACCGCGGCAGTTCGTGTATCCGAAACCCGAAACCCGGATGCCGGATGCCGAATCCTCGACGTCGGCACCGGCTCCGGCTGCATCGCGCTTGCTCTGGCGAAAGAGCTGCCCAATGCCGAAATCCACGCCACCGACATCTCAGCCGCCGCACTCGAAGTCGCGCGCGCAAACGCAGCCCGCCATCACCTCGAATTGAAAATTAAATTTCGCGAAGCCGATCTGCTCGCGGGCTTTGAGAACAACTCTTTCGATTTCATCGTTTCCAACCCACCCTATGTCGGCGAATCGGAAGAAGATCAAGTCCAACTCGAAGTCCGCAAATTCGAGCCGCGCAACGCCGTATTCGCCGAACTCACGGGAGTTGAAGTGATCGCGCGTCTGATTCCGCAAGCCTACGCTGCACTCCGGCCCGGCGGCTGGTTGGTCATGGAAATCAGCGGGACGATTGCTGAAGAAGTGAAGCATCTCCTGCGGGATTGGAACGAGGTTCGGATCAAGCCTGATCTGCAATCGATCCCGCGCGTGGTACTAGCACGGAAATAGCCCTGGCGGTTACGCTAGGGCTGAACGGACGCCG
Organism: Acidobacteriaceae bacterium; assembly: GCA_003140655.1. Taxonomy (GTDB): domain Bacteria; phylum Acidobacteriota; class Terriglobia; order Terriglobales; family Acidobacteriaceae; genus Sulfotelmatobacter. The sequence goes on from PLKR01000654.1 coordinate 717, forward strand.
GCAATATCTCTTCCACGTCTACAATGCTCGTAGGATACTTGCCGGTGTAGCAAGCCGAGCAATAAGAAGTTTTTTCGCCCTCGCCGCAAGCCTTCTTCAGTCCTTCCAGAGAGAGGTAAGCGAGCGAGTCGGCGCGAATGTACTCGCGAATCTCGTCGACCGATTTGTTGGCGGCGATCAGTTGGCTCTTCGAGGGAGTGTCCACGCCGTAGTAGCACGGCGAAATTGTGGGCGGACACGAAATGCGCATGTGCACTTCCTTCGCCCCGGCACTGCGAATCATGCGGACGATCTTGCGGCTGGTGGTGCCGCGCACAATCGAATCGTCAATCAGCACCACGCGCTTTCCTTCCAGCAGCGACCGCACCGGATTCAGCTTCAGCTTCACGCCAAAGTCGCGCACGCTCTGGCTGGGCTCGATAAACGTGCGTCCCACATAGTGATTGCGGATCAGGCCAAAGCGGAACGGGATGCCGCTCTCGGCCGCATAGCCTACGGCCGCGGTTACGCCCGAATCCGGCACAGGGACCACAAGGTCGGCCTCCACCGGCGCCTCGCGCGCCAACTGCCGTCCCAGTTCTTCGCGGCTGGTCTGCACGGCGCGGCCGAACACCACGCTGTCGGGCCGCGAAAAATAGACATGCTCGAAGATGCAACTCGACTGCGGCGCGGGCGTCGAATAAAAACGCGAGCTGATGCCTTCCGGCCCAACCACGATCAACTCCCCGGGCTTCACGTCTCGCTCATAAGTAGCGCCGATCAGATCGAAGGCGCAAGTCTCCGAGGCGAAGACGATGGTGTCGCGCTTCTGCCCTTCCAGCGCCGGAATGCGTCCCATGGCCAGCGGCCGGAACCCGCGAGGATCTCGTGCCGCGATGATCCGGTCGGGACTCATCAACACCAACGAAAACGCGCCTTCCACGCGGCGTAGCGCGTCCGCGATCGCTTCCGGCAGAGTATGTTCCTGCGAAAGCGCGATCAGATGGACGATCACTTCCGTATCGCTATTCGTTTGAAAAATCGATCCCTGGCGCTCCAGACGGCCGCGAACCTCCATTGCGTTCACCAGATTGCCGTTATGCGCCACCGCAATCGAGCCTTTATTCGACTGCACCAGAATCGGTTGCGCGTTCAACAGCGCCGAATCGCCGGCGGTCGAGTAGCGCGTATGCCCGATGGCCAGCGTGCCGCGTATCTTCGAGAGCACGTCTTCAGTGAAGATGTCGGCGACCGTTCCCATCGCCTTATGGACGCGGGAAGTCAGGCCATCGGAGGTGACAATTCCCGCCGACTCCTGGCCGCGATGCTGGAGCGCGTGCAGACCCAGATAAGCGAGCTTCTCCGCCTCAGGATGGGCGAAGATCGCGACCACGCCGCACTCATCGTGAAATTTGTCAGTCTTCAGCATTCAGCACTCAGCCACACCGCTTTCAATGTGCCGCCACCAGCTCCTGATCAGTACGCAACGCCGATTCCAAAGCACTCTCATACGCAGCGCCCAACTCAGAAACCGGCGCGGACACAACCACATGTCCGTCGAGCGAAATTTCCAGCTGCTCCGGAATCGTCTCTCCCAAAACATCCGCCGCGATTCCGTGTTTCTCTGCTATCTGTTGGATTCCCGAAACGTTAGCTGGGTCACACGACAGCACAATGCGGCTCGCGTCTTCTCCAAACAGCGCAAACTCTGCGGGAAGACCGTGTGACGCGACATTCACNNTCCGCCATCCGAGCAGTCGTGCACGGACTGCACCAAGGCCTGTTGAATCAATTCGATGACCGCTTTCTGCAGTGCAGCTTCTTTCTCCAGATCGAGTTCCGGAGGATATCCCCACAGCGTGCTCAGAATTTCCTTCGCGTATTCCGACGAACCAAACTCACTCTCTACATCGGTGATATCGGCTGCTTCCCCCGCGCGCAATAGCACGATGGTGCGTCCAGTTGAGGCAAAGTGCATTTTGGCGGTTTTGCTCACGTCGTCGAGCATCCCCACAACTCCAAGCACCGGCGTGGGATAAATGCCTTCGCCGAGCGTTTCGTTGTAGAAGCTGACGTTGCCGCCGGTGATGGGAATCTCAAGCTCCTCGCAGGCTTTGGTGATGCCATCGATGGTTTGCGAAAACTGCCACATGATGTGCGGCTTCTCGGGATTGCCGAAATTGAGGCAATTGGTTGCGCCCACGGGAGTTGCGCCCGAACATGCCACTTTGCGCGCCGCCTCGGCGACGGCATGCATCGCCCCCAGCCGCGGATCGAGATAACACCAGCGGCCGTTGCCATCGAGCGCCATCGCCAGTCCACGCTGCGTAACATCCTCGGTCAGATCGGGCTGTGACAAGCCCGGATTCGGATTCTTGACGCGAATCACGCCCGCGTCGCCCGCGCCCGGAGCTTCCACCGTGTTGGTCTGCACCATGTGATCGTACTGCTGCCACACCCAGCGCTTGCCGCAAATGTTCGGGCTGGCGAGAAGCTGCTTGAGACTCTGCGTGAAGTCATCAATTCTATCGAGCCCGGTGCCGTTGAGCTTAATGTGCTCCNNTCGCCGTGCTGGAGCACGCGCAATTTGTTGTCGGCAGTGACCTCGCCAACTTCGACAGCATCGAGTCCCCACTTTTCAAAAACCCGAAAGACTTCCTGCTCGCGGCCTTTCTGCGCGACCAGCAGCATGCGTTCCTGCGACTCGCTCAGCATGATTTCGTAGGGAGTCATGCCAGTTTCGCGCTGCGGCACGCGGTCAAGTTCGATTTCGATGCCGACGCCACCGCGAGCGCCCATCTCGCAGGTCGAGCAAGTGAGTCCCGCAGCTCCCATATCTTGAATGCCGACAATCGCTCCCGTCTGCATGGCTTCAAGGCAGGCCTCGAGCAGCAGCTTCTCCAAAAACGGATCGCCGACCTGAACGTTCGGACGTTTCGACTCCGAGGCCTCGCTGAATTCCTCGCTGGCCATGGTTGCGCCGTGGATACCGTCGCGTCCGGTTTTGGCGCCGACGTAGATCACCGGATTGCCCTCGCCGGCAGCGCGCGCGTAGAAGATCTCGTCTTTGCGCACCAGGCCCACGGCGAATGCATTTACCAGCGGATTGCCGGAGTAGCACGGCTCGAACTTGGTTTCACCGCCCAGGTTGGGTACTCCAAAGCAGTTGCCGTAAGAAGCCACGCCACTGACCACGCCTTCGAAGATGGAGTGGTTCTTGTGGATCTCAGCTTGGCTAGGAGCAGCTTGTGTGGAGGCAACCGCCTCGGCTGTGCGGCCAGGGCGAAGCCCGGCCGCAGCGGGCGGAGCCGAACATCCGGGGGCGGCTGTTCCCGCATGGCCCTTGATGGGGCCAAACCTCAGCGAGTCCATTACCGCGACCGGTCTCGCTCCCATGGTGAAGATGTCGCGCAGGATTCCGCCCACGCCGGTGGTCGCGCCTTGAAACGGTTCGATGAACGACGGGTGATTATGCGACTCGATCTTGAAAGCGCAGGCCCAACCGCCGCCGATGTCGATGATGCCGGCGTTCTCGCCCGGCCCTTGCAGCACGCGCTGGCTGCGCGTGGGCAGACGCTTCAGGTGTACGCGCGATGATTTATACGAACAGTGCTCGCTCCACATCACGCTGAAGATGCCGAGTTCGGTGAGCGTGGGCTCGCGCTCGCCGAGAAGCTGCTTGATCTTTTCGTATTCGTCAATGGTGAGCCCGTGCTGCCGAAGGGTCTCCGGAGAAAAGGCAGAAGTCATGGAGGTGGTCATGGGGAAGCTCTATTGTCGCATTTAGCGGAGCGGCTGGGTAGAGCCAGCATTTCCCTTCGTCGCCAGGAGTTTGCCCGGCGCTGGTCAACCATAAAGATCGCGTGTTTTCAATTACTTATCTGTAAGCTATTGAAAAATAAACGCGGCATGTACGGATGGGCATCGCGATGTTCCTTTGTTTTCATCATGCGATCCGCAAGTTGTTGAAAACAGGCGCAAGGCTTGCGGATCATCCGCCTCTAATCCGGATGGAACCGCGCGCAGGATGCCTCTGGAACGCACGGAATTGGCTTGTGAACGCATCCGGTTGTTCTGGTGACGCCAAAGGTCGTCCGCCGATTTGGCGGGCCGCAAATCGCTTCTAATGCGAAATTCGCCGCAAGTCGTTGAAATTGTTTGTAACCTGTTGAACTTATCCAGAAGCTATTGAAAACATTCAGCCCACGCCGAGGCACCCGTTGAAGTCAACCTTCCAACCCTGCAGTCCGTTCCGGTAAGATGCCAGCCAGATGAAATCCATCATCGTAGGAACGGC
>PLKR01000156.1 GCA_003140655.1 Acidobacteriaceae bacterium
TTGCTGACAAACCGGCACTTATCTGGCTGGCTCCACAGTTACTCCTTCATAACGCAATGTTCTGGGTTCGACATCTCCCTCAAGAAGCGTCATTCGTTGACTAGCAGGTGCCGCGTCTTTAAGATGAAGCGACCAGGAAGCCGAACAATCTACTGATGATCGGTCAAACCATCTCGCACTACCGGATTGTCGAGAGGTTGGGCGGCGGTGGCATGGGTGTTGTCTACAAGGCCGAAGACGTTACGCTCCACCGCTTTGTCGCCCTCAAGTTTTTGCCCGATGACGTCGCCAAAGACGCCCAGGCCTTGTCCCGCTTCCAGCGCGAGGCGCAGGCCGCCTCCGCGCTGAACCATCCCAACATCTGCACGATTTATGAAATCGGGCAACAAGACGGCCATCCCTTCCTGGTCATGGAGTTTCTCGACGGCATGACGCTGAAGCATCGCATTGCCGGCAAACCCATCGAGACGGAAGTTTTGCTCGGACTGGCGATTGAGCTGGCCGACGCTCTCGACGCTGCCCACGCGGAAGGAATCATCCACCGCGATATAAAGCCCGCGAACATCTTCGTCACCAAGCGCGGCCACGCCAAGGTTCTCGACTTCGGCTTGGCAAAAGTAATGCCCGCTGGCGGCAGAGGGGTAGAAGCAACAGCCCAAGAGACGGCGATGAACGATGCGCACCTGACCAGTCCGGGTTCGACAGTCGGCACGGTCACCTACATGTCGCCGGAGCAAGTGCGCGCCAAAGAACTGGATGGGCGGAGTGACCTGTTTTCTTTTGGAGCAGTCTTGTACGAGATGGCCACCGGGACGCTGCCCTTCCGGGGAGAAAGCTCGGGAGTAATCTCCCGCGAAATTCTGGACCGCGATCCAGTTCCGGCACTAAGGCTAAACCCTGACCTTCCCCCCAAGCTGGAAGACGTCATTAACAAAGCGCTGGAGAAAGATCGCGAGTTGCGTTACCAGCACGCCGCGGATATGCGGGCCGACCTAAAGCGGCTGAAACGGGAAACGGAATCTCGGCATGGCGTCCCAGCTTCTTCTGGCGCTGTGATGGCAGCGCTGGAGAGCAGCGCTCAGGCCACCCAACCGCCGTCGCCGGCATCCGGCTCCTCCCCTGCGCTTGCCACACTTCCGTCATCAAGCGTAGTGGAAGTCACCGAGGTTCCTGCGGCTGGGCGGGGGAAGCTCGGCAGAATTGTGGCTCCCGTCGCGCTGGTCGCATTGTTGATCGCGATAGCGGCGGCCGGGATTTGGTACTGGCGCGCCAAGGCAGGCGCTTCGCAAATCGAATCGATTGCCGTGCTCCCCTTCGCCACCGTGGGCGGCAACGCCGACACTGATTTGCTCAGCGATGGCCTTACCGAATCATTGATGGCCAGCCTGGCCCACGTACCGGAGTTGAAGGTAAAGTCGCGCAACTCGGTATTCCGCTACAAAGGCAAGGAGACTGACGTCCAGCAGATTGGCAAAGACCTAACCGTGGACGCTCTCTTGACCGGACGCGTCGTGCAGCATGGTGACACCGTCCAGGTAAACGCCGAACTCACTAATGTCAACGACAACACGGAAATCTGGGGCGGACAGTACGAGCGCAAAGCCGCCGACGTCATCTCGCTGCAGGAGCAGATCGCGGGCGACATCGCTAGCAAGCTGCGCTCGAAATTGAGCGGGGCGGAAAAACAGCAGGTCACCAAACAGGGCACGCAAAATCCGGAGGCCTATCAGCTTTACGTGAAAGGCCGCTTCTATTGGAACAAGCGCACGAATGCCGATATCAAGACCGCGATTTCTTTATTTAATCAGGCTCTCGAAAAAGATCCGGGATATGCCATGGCCTATTCAGCAATCGGGGATGCCTATAACACGCTGAGCAGCTATGGTGCGGATCCGAACGACGTCGGACCCAAGGCGGCTGCAGCAGCTAAAAAAGCGCTGGAACTCGATCCGTCACTGGCCCACCCGCACGCCGTCCTCGGCGGCCTGATGATGGAATACAACTGGGATTTTGCCCGTGGCGAGGCAGAGTTCAGAAAAGCCATTGAGCTCGACCCCAGTGACGCGACCGCCCACCAATGGCTTTCCGAGGGACTCTGCGAAATCGGAGGCCGGGCACAGGATGCCATTGACGAAGGCGCCCGGGCCCATCAACTCGACCCGCTCTCGCCCATCATCGCCGCCCAGGCAGCTTACGCTTACACTTATGCACGCCAGTATGACAAGGCAATCGATCTCTTCAAAGAGCTAATTGCCGACAATCCAAACTTTGGCCGGGCACACAGCGAGCTGGCTTACACGTATTGGGGCGCTCACAAATATCCCGAGGCCATTCAGGAACGGAAGACCGGCTCTCAGTTCGAGGGAGATAAGAAATACATCGAGTACGCGAACGCCATGGAACTCGCCTTCCGCTCCGGAGGATGGGCCGCGGCTGAGCGCAAGGGCATCGAGGTTTCTCTTGCCCAGCGCAAAGAGCCAGGCAGCTACGTTTCTCCTTACCAAATCGCAGAAGAGTATGCCGATCTGGGCGACAAGGACCATGCCTTCCAGTGGCTCAACACCGCCTACCAGGAACACGACATCGATATTATAGGCATCCGGGCTGACTTCGCGATGGATTCCCTGCGCTCCGATCCGCGTTACATCGAATTGGTGCGCAACGTTGGCTTACCCCAATAGGGACAGGGTGCTTTCTTCCATAACTCCGCCTTTACAGTCGTGATTCCAGAAATCGGCGCATGAGCAGAAACAAGCAATTTCCATTAACGTTCGTAGACAACTCGGGGCGGATAACGGGCAAACCGGAAGTAACTGACGAAACCAGGCCATTTCGCCATCTATTTGCCCTACCGAGCCATTTGTGAGATGGCGTCTAAGACTGGCGTCACGGGAAGAATGCCTTACGGAGCCCACGGTGCATCGGCGCGGTAGGGAGCCCTGGGCATCACAGGTCCATGCACGTTTGTCACTATAGCTGTCGATGCACAATTCGCTAAGATTTTAAGATGGATTTAGATTGCTTGATCGTGACTTGCGATCCCAGCCTGTTAGGTCATGTCCAGGCAAGTTTGGGTACGCATGGAACCTCGTTTCACCTCCGCCAGGATTGCGCGAGTGCCATCGAGCTTGCCTCCCGCCGGCATTTGGATGGAGTTGTGATCGACTGTGATGACGTGCCCGGAGGGGCAAGCGCACTCTCCGCGCTACGGAGCGCCCCGGCGAACAGGCAAACCCTTATTGTGGCTGTTGTAAACGGATTGACGAGCGCCGAAGAAGCTCTCGATCTGGGAGCCGACCTTACACTCAGCAAACCGATCCAGCGGTCCCGATTGCAGAGCATCCTGGATGCCACCGTTCCCAAGATGGAGCGCGAACATCGCAGGTATTTCCGATACGACGTTGATTTGCCGGTGCGGTTTCAGAATCCTCTGGGGCAATCCTTCACCGCCAAGATGAAGAACGTGAGTGAGAGCGGATTGGCCATCAAGCTGGTTGACCCGCTGCGACTCAAAGGGGTGGTCACCGTGGAGTTCGAACTTCCGAGCATCGAGCATCGGACTTTTCATGCGAAAGCGGATGTCGTTTGGAGTGACTCCTTTGTGATGGGCCTGCGCTTCTTGTACATCGGCAAAGACCATGGAATTGGCCTGCAGGCGTGGCTAAACTCGTTAGAGGCTCAATGCCATTTCCGCGAATGGGCTCAACGAACCTGCTGATAAGCTCGACCTGGGTTCCTTCTCTCCAAAACGTCGTTTGCAAGAGCAAGAAGTGGGCGCGCGCAGGCATCGCGTGGCCAGGGATCCTCTTCGGCTCCGCTCAGGGCAGGCTTTCGACTGCATAGCTCAGGATGACAGNNGTGTCGGCGGTTTCGTCTATTAACTTGGTGATGGACTTGCCGGCGCCGTGGCCCGCCTTTGTTTCGATGCGGATTAGGACTGGGGCTGGGCCCGCTTGATCGGCTTGCATGGTGGCGGCGAATTTGAAGCTGTGGCCGGGAACTACGCGGTCGTCGTGGTCGGAGGTCGCGATGAGCGTGGGGGGATATTTTGTTCCCGGTTTCAGGTTCTGCAGCGGGGAGTAGGCGTAGAGGGCTTTGAATTCTTCGGGATTGTCGGAGGAGCCGTAGTCGGAAGTCCAGGCCCAGCCGATGGTGAATTTGTGGAAGCGCAGCATGTCCATGACACCGACTTCGGGGAGCGCTGCGCCGAAGAGATCGGGACGCTGAGTCTCGCAGGCGCCGATCAGCAGGCCTCCGTTGCTGCCGCCGCGNNGCGGCGATGAAGTCGTCGAAGACATTTTGCTTTTTCAGTTTCATGCCCGCCTGATGCCACTCTTCGCCGTATTCGCCGCCTCCGCGCAGGTTGGGCTGAGCGTAGACGCCTCCCATTTCAAGCCAGACAAGATTTGGAACGGAAAAGAACGGGGTTAGAGAGATATCGAATCCGCCGTAGGCGTAGAGCAGGGTGGGATTCTCGCCGTCNNTCTTTGCTGTGGTAGAAAACCTGTTTGGTTTCGTAACGGGTGGGATCGAAATCGACCTTGGGCTGGCGGTAGACGGAACTCTTGCCGGCTTGCGGATCGTAGCGATAGACGGTGGCCGGGGAAATAAAACTGGTGAAGGCGTAGAAAGTTTCTTTGTCCTTGCGCTTCCCGCCGAAGCCCACGGCGGTGCCGATGCCGGGCAGGTCGACGGTGCGCAGGAAGGCTCCGGTGAGGTCGTGGACGCGAACTTCGGTGCGCGCGTCTTTCAGGTATGCCAGGAGAAATAGATTGTCTACTACATAGGCGAACTCGAGTTTGTCTGGGCCTTGGGCGACTAGCGTTTTCCAGTTGGCGCGCTCGGGATGGCGGGTGTCGATCGCGATGAGGCGTCCGCGGGGAGCGTCGAGATCGGTTTGGAACCAGAAGACTGGGCCGTCGTTGTCGATGAATACGTATTGGGCGTCGAAGTCGTCGAGCAGCTTTACTACAGGCGAATCCGGCTGGGTGAGGTCTTTGTAGTAGAGACGGTTCTTGGGGGACGTGTCTTGCTGGACGGTGATAGTCAGATAATGGCCGTCGTCGGTGACCTCGCCGCCGAACATCATTTCTTTGATGTCAGGACGTTCGTAGATTAATTTGTCCTCGGATTGCGCGGTGCCCAGGCGGTGATAGTAGAGCTTCTGGAAATAGTTGGTGTCGCGCATGGCCGCGCCTTTGGGTTCGTCGTAACGGCTGTAGAAGAAACCCCGGTTGTCGTTGGTCCAGGATGCGCCGGAGAACTTTACCCATTTGAGATCGTCGGAGAGATCTTTGCCGGTGTCGACGTCGCGGACGTGCCACTCGTTCCAGTCGGAGCCGGAGGTGGCGAGGCCGTAGGCCATTAACTTGCCGTCGTCGGAGATAGCTGTATCGGCTAATGCGACGGTGCCATCGGTGGAGAGAGTGTTGGGATCGAGCAAGACGCGCGGTTCGGCGTTCAGAGATTCGGCGACTAGGAGGACGTTCTGTTGTTGAAGTCCGGTGTTGTGATGGAAAAAGTAGCGGCCGCCGTGCTGGCTGGGAGTGGTGAAGCGCTCGTAGTTCCAGAGCTTGGTGAGGCGGTCGTGAATCGCCTGGCGGTAGGGGATCTGCTCGAGGTAACCGAAGGTTAGCTTGTTTTCGGCTTCGACCCAGGCGTGGGTTTCGGCGGAGTCGGTGTCTTCGAGCCAGCGGTAGGGGTCGGCNNGGTTTGGGCGGCGGACAGCAGGGTGAGCAAGGGAAGTAAGAGTGCGAGAAGAACGGTTGCCTGACGAACGAGATGCATGGAAGCCTCTTGGGAAAGAATCGGTGGAGCGATCTATTTTGCCTGTGTCGGCAGGNNCTTCGCGGACCGCGTGTCTCCGCTCAGGATGACAGCGCTAATAAAGGTGCGCTAGGGGAGGGTGCGGCGGGCGGGCCTGGTGGCGGCGGGTTTGTAGTCTGCCGGGTAGAGGACTACTGAGCGATTGAAGCCTTCGCCGTCGCTTTCGGTGCGAAGGTCGGTTTGGTCGCGGAGGGCGAGGTGGAGGATGCGTCGTTCGCGCGAGGACATGGGTGCAAAGTGGAAGGGCGTTCCGGTTTGGCGAACTTTTTCGGCGGCGACCGAGGCGGCCATGCGGAGTTCCTGGAGGCGGATGGAGCGCTGGTTTTTGCAGTCGAAGGAAATTTTTTCGTGGTCGCCGGAGGGCAAGCGCAGGATTTCGAAGGCGAGCAGTTCGAGGGCGCGAAGAAGTTCGGCGCCGCGGTCTAGGAGCAGCGTGGAATCGGGGCCGGAGAAGTCGACGAAGATCTCGGGTTTCTCCCAGTCGCTTTGCGCGGGAGGATCGACGACGATGCGGTATTTGAGGTGGAGTCCTCCGTTGGTGACGACAGATTGGAGGAATTCGTTGATGCGGTTGGCGGCAGCGAGTTTGTCCATAGAGAAGCTCTTAGCTGTTAGCTCTTGGCTTTTAGCTTGCAACTTTGAAAACCCTTTAGCACAGAGGTTCACAGAGTGAACCTTGGCCAGAAAACAAATCTTATCGCAATACCGGCGGCGGCGGCGCGTTTCAAGCTAAGAGCTAAAGGCTAAGAGCTAATAGCTGGTTCACTTCTCCTTCTTGCGGGCGCGTTTTTCCATCATTTCGCGCATTTCGCGGCCCAGCTTGGTGCGGTTCATGATGGCCTGCTGCGCGATCTGAATCAGATTGCTCTCGGTGTAATANNCCGGCTTGCGGCGTCATGCGCTGCATGGCGAACATGCTGACCACCATTATTATGGGCAGCAGGAAATAAGGATCGCGCGCGGAAAGATCGGGAATCCACAGCCAGTGGGCATGGCGAAGATCGAGCGCATCCCGCAGCATGCTGTAATAGGCCCACAGGAACGGCATCTGAATCAGCAGCGGCAAACACCCGCCGGCGGGATTTACGCCTTCCTTCTTATACAGCCCGCTGATCTCTTCGTTCATGGCGGCTTTGCGCGGATCGCGCAGGCTGTACTTCTTGTACTTCTCTTGAATGGACTTGATCTGCGGGGCGATGCGCTGCATCTTCAGCATCGACTTCATCTGCGTGATACGCAGCGGGAGCAGCGCGACCGTGATGATGAGCGTTTGAATGACGATGGCCCATCCCCAGTTGGGAACGATGTGGTTGTAGGTCCACTTGAGCCACAGGAAAAGAGGACGGGCGAGAATTTCCAGCTTCCCGAAGTCAACGATGCCACGGAGATCGGGGTTGCCGGTTTTAACGGTGGGGACGGGGACAGCTTCGAGCACGGCGAGCTCTTTGGGNNAGTTCTACGTTGGCGGTGTCTTTGGAACCGGCGCCTATGGGATTCAAGCCGGGCTTCTGCGGAATCTCCAAGGGATTGCTCAGGGTGACCATGGCCGCGGTGGCGGGATCATCGGGGATAAAGATAGCGGTGAAGTATTGATCGCCGGTACCAGCCCATTCGAATGGGCCCCTCATGGTGTTGCCACTGCTGATGGCCTTAACACCCAAACGCGAAATGTAGCTCGGGAAGATAAAGACGCTGCGCTCGGTGGAGGCGTCGTTGTGGTAGTCGATGCGAGCGACGGCGTAGGCCGCGGGAGTGGACTGGTCGCCGAATCCGGCGGGCCATGCGGGCGGGGCGAAGATTGCCGCGCCTTTGTAGGTGACGGAGGTTTCGATGTTCAAGACGTAGCTGTGGTCGAAACGGAAAGTCTTGCGGACCACGAGATCCTGATCGGAGTACTCGAAACTGATCTGAGCCGGGGCTGAGAGATTGCCTTCGTTTGAAGGTATGTAGAGCGCGGAGCTGAGGCGATTGCGCAGGGTCTCGTCGTAGGTCCAGAGGGAGAGTGGGTAGCCGTATTTTTGCGCGGCGGCGGGGTTGACGAGATCGAGTTGGGGGTTCTGAGCGTCGCTGTCGAACTTCTTGAGGATCCAGGATTTGACCTGGGCGCCGCGGTTGGTGAAGGTGATTTTGTAGAGATCGTTCTCGATGACGGTTTCAGTTTCGGCGGAGGCTTGTTTGCTTACCACGACAGACGGAGCAGTTGCCAACGCAGGCGATAGAGAAGAAGCAGGGGCTGCGGCAGAAGGTGCCGGGACATTTTGCTCCGGCACGGGCTGTTTCTGCGGGGCCGCTGGCGGCTGCGGGAGGAATTTTTTCAGCAGCGGCTGGAAGACCATGAGGACGACGAACGTCAGAACAAAAACAAGGAGGAGACGGCGCTCAGCGCCGGGTTCTTGTTGCGGATTTTTGAAGTCGGCCAAAGTCTTACCTTAAGTACCTTCGGGGGCTAAAGCCCCAATCTAAATACCTGGCTTGGACGCAGGCCTGAAGGCCTGCTCCACCCTGTGAGCTGCGCTCGCCTTAATTGGTCCCACCCTGAATCACATTTTTCCGCCGGCCGCCTGCTTTACCACCGGATCGTAGCCGGAGCGGGCGAAGGGATGACAGCGGAGGATGCGGGTGAAGGCCATCCATCCGCCGCGCAGAGCGCCGAAGCGCTCGACGGCCTCCATGGCATATTCGGAACAGGTCGGCACGTAGCGGCAGGCCGGGGGCAGCATGGGCGAGATTGCCCACTTGTAGGCCCGCAGCAGTCGCAGCGTGACGAATTTGGTGAAATTGCTCAAGGGCGGCTATCGGGCTTCGGCTTCCGGCTTCCGGCGATTCTCTTCGTTGATGCTTCGGGCGCCGCCTTCTCTGACGGAATTTGCGCCAGTTTCTGTTCGATTACGGCGAAGGCGCGGGTGACTTCGTTCAGTACGGCGGCGAAGTCGGTGGTCAGTAACGATTTCTTGGGGTTGATGACAACATCCGCGGCAATCGCGNNGATTGGCGTTCGTGCTTCCGGGCGCGGCCAGTAGAAAACGGTGAGGGACGCGGAAAAATGGCGGCGGCCCTGCTTGTAGACACGCTCGAAATCCGCATGACGCAGAAGGCGCGCGGTGCGGGGGAATCGGGCGGCTTTCTTTAGCGGCATGGCGAAGTCCGGCCGAGCTCCCAGCGCGGCATCAGCCAACATGCCCTCGTGCGGCGACAGGCGGCTGAGGGTCTCGACTGTGGAGGTGAGCGGCACCAGAAAAGCTACTCGCGGAAGCCGGGCTTCACGGAAACCCGCTTTCGGCCCTTGGCGCGGCGGCGGGAAATCACCTTTTTGCCGCCCTGGGTTTTCATGCGCGTGCGAAAACCATGCTTCTTGCTTCGTTTGCGCCGGTTGGGTTGGAATGTACGCTTGGGCATGAAAAATAGCTGCTCCTGATTCCGTCGACAGTGTTAGGGCAAACGG
>PLKR01000286.1 GCA_003140655.1 Acidobacteriaceae bacterium
TCGGGCAATGCGCAAGTTGGAATCGTCGCGTTATCGCTAGCGATCTCGCCAGCGATGAAAACAGGCGAGCGCTGGGAAATCCCGACCGATACATATCCCGCGATTGAGCAGGGAGCCATCGTGCTGAACAGCGCCAAGAACAAGGACGCAGCGCGCTCGTTCCTCGAATTTGTGAAAAGCGAATCTGGCCGCGAGACACTCGCCAAGTATGGTTTCGCGGTCCCGGCCGGGCTACGTTGAAGCCTTGAGCTGTTGCATGTTNNTGGAAGCCCTCTTGCTGTCAATTCGTCTGGCGGTATGCGTCTCGGCGATCCTCTTCGTGATCGGGTTGCCCCTTGCGTATTGGCTGGCGTATTCGAGGTGGAGAGGAAAATTTCTGGTTGAGTCCGTCGTCGCGCTGCCACTGGTGTTACCGCCCACCGTGCTCGGATTCTATGTCCTGGTGGCCATGGGCACGCGAGGGCCACTCGGTAAATTCTGGCAAGCGACGTTCGGCCACGGGCTGGCATTTACGTTCACCGGTTTGGTAGTAGCATCGGTACTCTACAGTTTGCCGTTCGCGGTGCAGCCGCTGGTGGCATCGTTTGAGAGCGTTGATCGCAAGCTCCTGGATGCATCGGCGGTTCTAGGGGCAAGCGCGCTGCGCACGTTCCGCCGAGTCATCCTCCCCATGTCCATCCCTGGCGTGATCACCGCATTGGTGCTGAGTTTTGCGCACACGCTGGGCGAGTTCGGAGTAGTGCTGATGGTGGGCGGAAATTTGGCGGGCGCTACACGCACGGTGTCGATCGACATCTACGACCACGTGCAATCGCTCGAATACGCGGAAGCGAATCGCATGGCGCTTTTACTTCTCGTCTTTTCATTTGTCGTGCTGTCCCTCGTGTATGGAATCAATCGCCGCTTTGCCCGGCGAGTTTGGTCCCCGTGGCCGGCGAAATGAGCAGCAAGCATCTCGCGGTGCAGGTCAAACTGGCGCGGCGCACCGCAACCCCCTCGCCCTTCACACTCGACATCGGGCTCGAGGTGCCGTCCGGGATCACCATCCTGTTCGGTCCGTCCGGAGCAGGCAAGTCGACGTTACTGGATTGCATCGCGGGCTTGTTGCGTCCCGACGCAGGCCGAATCGCGGCTGGCGAAGATACGCTCTTCGATTCCGAGAGACGCGTCGACCTTCCTCCGCAACGCCGCCGCACGGCCTACGTTTTCCAATCGCTCGCCTTGTTNNAACGTCGCTTACGGAGTTTCAAATGTACGGGAACAGGAACGATCTGTGCGCATCGGTGAGCTCTTGCAAGCCTTTCGCATCGAAAACCTCCGCGCGCGAAACCCGGAGGAAATATCCGGCGGAGAAAAGCAGCGCGTCGCGCTGGCGCGCTCGCTCGTCACGTTGCCCCGCGTGCTTTTACTCGATGAACCGCTTACCGGGCTGGACGCGGAGCTCAAAGCTTCGATTGTCGGCGATCTGCGCGCCTGGAACACGGCGCAGAAAATCCCCATCCTCTACGTGACGCACAGTCGCGACGAAGTTGGCGCGCTCGGCGAGCGGGTTGTCGTCATCGATCACGGCCGCATCGTCAGCGAAGGCGACCCGCACGAGTTCCTCGCAGCGCCGCGCAGTAAGAGACTCGCCCTGGCCGTCGGATTCGAAAACCTGCTCGATGCCACCGTTCTGGACCTCAGAGAAACAGATGGTGTAATGCGTGTGCGCCTTGCGGACAGCGCCAGCGAAATCGAGGTGCCGCTGGGCTACGCTGCGCCGAACGATCGCGTAAAAGTTGCGATCCGCGCGGGGGACATTTTGCTCGCCACCCAGCGTCCGGTCGCGCTCAGCGCCCGCAATATCCTGGAAGGGAAGCTGGTGTCACTGGAGCAGCGTGGCAGGGTGATCGTCGCGCGCATCGAGGCCGGAGTGACACTCACTGTACACATAACGGCCAGCGCAGTGCGTGCTCTGGAGCTCACCGTGGGCAGACCGATCTGGGTCGTCCTTAAGACGCACTCCTGTCATCTCGTCAGCGATTAGTTTGTTTCCGCAAGGCGTTTGGCGATCTCTGCAACGGATTCGTGAAGACCTGTACAGGCTCTTCAGTCCCGAGAAAACGCTTCGCGGACAAACTATTTCGGCGAAGAAGGAGCGGCAGCGCCCGGAACGGAAAACTTTACTTCGTCGGCGGACAGGGTATCGCCTGTAGGCGTGGCGTGAATCACGACGCGATCGCCGACCGCCAAATCGGAAGGCTTGGCAGCCTTGCCATCCCGAGTAACGTACATCGTCCCGGCAACGAGTTTCACTTCCACCGACTTCCCGTCGGCTTGCTTGACGATGACCGAGTCAGCATTAATTTTTTCCAATGTGCCCATCACGTGCTTCTTATCGCCGTGGGCGAACGCCACACTGGCCAGCAATGCGATGACCGTCAAAAGCAATCCCAGTCGATGCGTCATAAATTCTCCGTGGCCCTGTAGGGGTTTGGCAAGGCTAACAACCTCACTAGTGATGATGCTCTGATTCCGTTTTCTGTTGCACCGGCTTGCCCTGCAAAAAATCCTTTTCTTCCTGATCTTCGACGTGCTCGTGAGGCCCTTTCGGGTTGTCGCGCTCCATCTCCACGCGTTCTTCCATGGTCAGCTGCGGCAGATGCCGAATGAAGAGTACCAGTTTCCAGTCGTCCTGCGGTCGATGCGGGGGGACAAAGCCCGGCATGCCAGTGAAGCGGATTCCGTTTCCGATGATCCAGTATAGTTCGCCGTCGGAAAGCTTTTGCGTTTCCGCCAAGCGCAAATCCGGCGGCTTCGGGTATAAGCCTCTGCCGTACAGGGTATCGCCGCTGCCGTCGTTCCCGTGACACGGTGCGCAGTGATCCGCGAAGTGCGCCATCGCTTCTTGAAGATTCTGATCGGACGGCGTGACGGGGTTGTGCTCGTTGCGGGCATTCGCCGGAATCGCCAGGTGGCGGGCGTTTCGCGCCAGCATCGCTTCCATCGCGGTCGGTGTGGCATGTGCGCTCAAGCCGTTATGCAGCATCGAAACGCCGGCGCCAATCGCCAGCCCCGCGGCCACCACCAGTAGGAGAAGAATCAGCTTCCAGCCTTTCATGATCGACGCATCGTAGCCGACAAATGACGCGTTCGCTTACTTCGGCAGCTCCGTCCCGGCCTGCTCCGCCACCATGTAACTGGCGTACCAGTCGGGCCAGTTCGGATCTGCCGCGCCGATGCGCTTCTCGTGCTCGNNGTATAGTAGCCGACAGCTATTGACGACCGCAACAGATTTTGACGCGCCGCGCACTCTCGTGGATCTCGTGGCCAACGTGCTGGGGCGTCGAAGAGGAACAGTGTTCGCCCTGGGAAGCTCCCGGCAAAAAGAAAACTTAAACAACCCACTCCGCGGTCGCCAGCACAGTCCACCGAACTCTCCGAACGCCACCGTGGTGCAGACCAGCATTTTCGCGCTTCGCTTTACCTCACAGCCTGTGGCTAACTCGGAACACCAGAGGCGAACCCTGTAATCCTAGCTCGACAGAGAATAAAGTCAGCAGCATTCCGATGCTCCAGAGAAAANNAATGACAATTCGCAAAACTTTGGTGAGTTGCTGCGTTTTGCCGACGACGATGGAAAATACAGCCAGAAGAAAAAGGGGATTGACCCATCCGCTGATGGCGATTGATGCGTGCTCAATCGGCGCATCCGTCCAGAAGCTGCTCATGTCGTGAAGATGAACGTACACCCAAGGGAAGAAAAACCAATCGAACGCACAATCGGCTCCGGTGGACGGCCAGTAAACGCCGGGCCCTCCCACAAAGGCAACTACCAGGCCCGCCGCATAAAGAAAGAGCCCCGTCGAGAACACCGTTCGTCCGGTCGCACTCTTCGTCATTCGACTGGTGCGTATTTGAAATGGAACATGACAGCAGTCCGTTCCTAACCTTTCCGTTACTTCTTCGCCTTTGCCCACCGCTTCTTCTGCGCCGCCGAGATCTTAGCTCGCGCCGCCGCAGACATCTTCCACTTCCGCTTCGCCTTCACGATGGCAGTGCCCTCTCCCAGAGCCTTGAGAGCAGCATCGAGTTGCGAAAGTCTATTCGCTACCTTGTCTCGCTCGTCTCGCAAAATCTTCATCCNNCCAGCTTGTGTTATTTTATTTCAGCCGCATATGTTTTCTCCAAGAATGATTGCGGACGGACCCGTGCGATGCGGGTCATATTTATGAAATCCCTAGAAGAACTCAGACGCGACATCTCCCACATGGACGAAGTGGAACTCCTCGCCTTCGGTCGCAAAGTTCGCTCCCAGCCTGATTCAGAGGAATACAAAGAAGCGCGAGCGGATTGGAAACGACGGCAGGAAAAGAAAGTGGAGCGGGAGAGCCAGCGCAAGC
>PLKR01000261.1:0-6470 GCA_003140655.1 Acidobacteriaceae bacterium
TGGTGGACGATTCTCTCAAACCAAACAGCGGTGGAACAGGCAAGTGCCGCGGCTGAACGCGCCGGATTTTCCGTGCACGTGGACAACTCTTGTGATGACTGGGACTACGAGCGTGCGGCCGAATATTTGTTGACGCGTCTGCATGAGCTGAGAAAAAAATCCGAACGCGTGTGCCTGGTTTCCGGCGGGGAAGTGACGGTGAAAGTGACGGACGGAGGCATCGGCGGACGCAACCAGCAGTTTGNNGACGGAGTGGATGGAAACAGTCCTGCGGGTGGTGCGGTCGTGGATGGAACTACGGTGGAGCGAGCGCAGTCGACGGGGCTGGACATCCGAGCTGCGCTCGAGAAGTTCGACGCGTATCTCTTCTTCAGTGCGCTGGGCGATGCGGTCGAGACTGGACCTACGGGTAATAACGTGCGTGACCTGCGGATCCTGCTGGCGTACTAGATCTGGTTCGACGAATGATTTTCTCGGGACCTGACGCCCGGCCCTCGGGGGCTAAAGCCCCCGTCATTGCTGGTCTCGGGCGGCACGGCTAAAAGCCGTGCCCTTACTGGTTTTCTCTTACGCGGCTTCGCCTTTCACCTGCACTCCGGCCCACTTTTCGAGCAGAGTTAGGGTTGCAGCGTAGTCGAGATCCCGGTGGCCCTCCTCAGTAGCTAGTTCGTAGATTTCCTCCACGGTTTCGAGAGCGGGCAGCTTCACGCGCGCTTCTTTCGCGGCTTCGAGCGTGAGCAGAATGTCCTTGTGCATCAGGCGCAGGGGAAAATTGGGCGTGAAATCGCGCTGCAGGACGAAAGGTGCCTTGTACTCCACTACGCCGGAGCGCACCATGGTGGCATCGATCAGCGAGACCAGTTGCTGCGGGTCCACGCCGAGTTTGGTGGCGAGGGTGAGCGCCTCGGCAAAGCCCTCGAAAATGAGGGCAATCTGCAGATTCATCGCGAGCTTGGTAGCCTGGCCCTTGCCCGTCTCGCCCATGCGGAAAATCTTTTTGCCCATGGCTGCGAACAGCGGTTTGAGGCGCTCGATGATAGCTTCGTCACCGCCGACCATGAAGATCAAAGTTCCATTCCCCGCGCCAATCTTCGATCCGGTCATGGGAGCGTCGACGTAGGCCACTCCCCGGGATCGAACTTGCTCGGCAAACTTCACAGTGGCAGAGGGCGAAATGGTGCTGGAATCTGCGATGATCATGCCCTCGGCCAGCGACTGCTCGACGCCGTCGGGACCAAACAATATGTTCTCGACCGCGGCAGTGTCGGAAACACACAACCAGACCACTTCGGCCCCCTGTGCCGCCGCGGCCGGAGTGGGAGCTATGCCCGCACCTTCCACCAGCTTGCCCGGTGTGCGGTTCCAAACCGTGACTTCATGGCCGGCCTTGACCAGATTTGTGGCCATGGCGTGCCCCATAATTCCCAGACCGAAGAAAGCGACTCGCATGTTGCAGTTCACCTCGCTGAAGATGCTGAGTTGCGATTAGATATGAGGGGCGCGATGGAGGTCAAGCCANNTTTCTAATGCGGGCGGCTTTTGTTTGCTCGTCTTGATCTTGTTCCGCTTTGCTCCGGCAGCCGAATCGAGAACGTTATGTCGATACCGCCGGAATTACGCTTCTTCTTGGCTGACGTGAACTAAAATAGAGCCAGTATCTGGCAGCATTCATCCAATAGGTAGACCAGATTTAGGATGATCAAAGCAACGCTTCGCAATCGGGCTCTCCGCAAGCGCGCGTCGCAATTCGGGCGACTGGTGCGCCATTCCGCCGTAACCCCACTTTGCGGCGAAACGCACAAGCCGCGGCTTGCCTCAAACGGCGAGTTGGGGGTCACTTTCATCGGGCATTCCAGCTTCCTCGTGCAGCTGGGCGGGCAGAGCGTGATGATCGATCCCAACTTCGCGCGCTGGCTCTTTGTACTGAAGCGGCTGCGGCGTCCCGGGCTGCGAGTGCGCGATTTGCCGGCCATCGATCTGGTGCTGGTGACGCATGCGCACTTCGATCATCTGCACCGGCCGTCATTGCGCGCCATCGTGCAGAACAATCTGCGCACGAGTGGAACGGCCCCGGCCATCATTATTCCGAGCCATGTCACGGACCTGGTCTCCGATCTGGGCTTCTCAGAAATTATCGAGCTCGACTGGTGGAACAGTTCGCGGCACGGCAGCCTGTCGGTGACGCACGTTCCTTCACGGCATTGGGGAGCGCGGATTCTCAAGGATTCGCACCGCGGTTACGGCGGCTACGTGCTGCGAGCAGGGAAGCATTCCGTCTATCACGCCGGCGACACGGCTTACTTTGCGGGCTTCCGCGAGATCGGCCGGCGCCTTTCGCCGGAACTGGCGCTGCTTCCGATTGGCGCTTACAATCCGCCTACCTTCCGCAACGTGCATACCAATCCCGCCGACGCCACCCGCGCCTTCCTCGACCTGAACGCGCGCTGGATGGTACCCATGCACTATGGAACCTTCCGCCTCTCGCACGAGCCGGTGGATGAGCCCCTGCAATTGCTGGAGCAGGAGGCGCGAGCGGCTGGGATCGAAGATCGCGTTGTAGTGCTGGAAGAAGGCGTGACCCGATTTTTCTAATTCTTTCTCGGCCGGAGCGCAGATTGTCGTTGGCCGGGAGACCCCCGCTGTAACACTGGTAGTGGGTCAGTTTGAATCTCGGGATTGGGAAACGGACCTCTGGTTAATGGTCACACCGACAATGCGGCGCGGAGAAAGTGTTCAACCTCACCTTCGCGCGACGTCGGCTCAAGGTATTCTGAAGAACGTGGAAGGGAGATTTGCAGCATGGCAAAACTTGTCTACGGGTTGAGCCAGTCCCTCGATGGCTACGTGGACCACATGAAGCTTGGGCCGCCTGTACCCGCGGCCTTCCGTCACTTCATCGAACTGGTGCGTGGCCTGACGGGACTCATCTACGGTCGCCGCACGTACGAGATCATGCGTTATTGGGACGAAGATCTCCCTGATTGGGACGCGGAGGACCGTGACTTCGCGGTGGCGTGGCGGAGTCAGCCGAAGTGGGTCGTGTCGCGTTCCCTCAAGTCAGCTGGCCCCAACGCCACGCTTGTCGCGGATGATTTCGAGAAGGTGATACGCAGGCTGAAGGCAGAGCTGTCTGGCGAGATTCAAGTTGCCGGACCAGTCCTGGCGCAAAGCCTTACCGAGGCCGGTCTTATCGATGAGTATCGGCTCTACCTCCGCCCCGTCGTGCTTGGTGGTGGCACGCCATTCTTCGCCGGTCCCCGGCCGCCGCTTCACCTGGTGGCCAGCGATTTAATCGCCGATGACTTGATTCGGTTGACGTACGTTCCTGCTTAATCGCGCGACGCGCCCACCGGACTGCGCTCAGAATTTCACTCTTTTGACAAACTATCTCAGCATCTTGGTGTAAGCTCGGGTGCACGAATTTTCTCCCATAGGAGGGCCAACATGGCGGTTGAAGCTATTCCCAAGGGTTACCACACCCTCACCCCTTACATGACGGTTCGCGACGCTGCTCGCGCCATCGAGTTCTACAAACAGGCATTCGGCGCGGTGGAAAAAGGCGTCATGAAAGGACCTGACGGCAAGATCATGCATGCCGAGCTGCGCATCGGCGATTCTCTCTTCATGCTCGCCGACGAATTCCCTGAGTACGGATCCATGTCCCCACTGTCTACCGGCGGTTCCGGCATGGGGCTTCACATCTACGTCGAGGATGTGGACTCAGCCTTTGATCGCGCCGTGAAGGCAGGGGCAAAGGTGGACATGCCGGTCAGTGACATGTTTTGGGGCGACCGCTACGGGAAGCTGGCGGATCCGTTTGGTCACAAGTGGTCCATCGCGACCCACAAGGCTGATCTGTCGGTGGAAGAAATGGCAGAAGGCGCGAAGGAGATGATGAAGCAGATGCCGAAGAGCGCCTGAACGTTTGAGCCAGAGGTGATTTGAAGTTGGGTCTCGTTAAGGAGGGCGCGGCTACCGGCCACGCCCTCCTCGTCATTCTTGCTGGCGATACCTCCTGTACTTCCGTAATGCCCCGAAATCCCTCTATTACACAAGTATTACAGTGCCTGCCCGATTCTCTTGATAGGTTAGGTATGTGCGGTAGCGAACTCAAGACCAGCGAAGGGCCCACCTTGGACATGCAACTGGAAAGCCTGGAAAAACGACAAGCGGCAAACGGTGAGATCAATTGGGTGACTGCGGTATTCATGGGGCTGTTTCACGTCGGCGCCGTGGCAGCGCTTTTCTTCTTCACGTGGAAGGCATTGTTCGTCGCGATGTTCTTGTGGTGGGTGTCGGGCAGCCTGGGCATCGGCATGAGCTATCATCGGCTGCTTACGCACCGCGGCTACAAAACGCCGAAGTGGGTGGAGTATTTCCTGACTGTCTGCGCCACGCTCGCCCTTGAGGGCGGGCCGATTTTCTGGGTAGCAACGCATCGCATTCATCATCAATTTTCGGACCAGGATGGCGACCCGCATTCGCCCATCGAGGGCAAATGGTGGGCGCACATGGGCTGGATTCTGATGGGCAAGTCCATGCACCATGACACGACCACGCTGGCCCGCTATGTCCCCGACCTCGCCAAGGATAAATTCCACGTCTGGATTACGAAGTATCACTACGTTCCTATGATTGTGCTGGGAGTCATCCTGCTGGCCATCGGTGGGCTTCCATTTCTGATGTGGGGCATCTTCGTGCGCACGGTGGTTGGCCTGCACGCTACCTGGCTGGTGAATTCGGCAACGCATTCCTGGGGCACGCGCCGTTTTGCCACGCGCGATCTTTCCACCAATAGCTGGTGGGTGGCTCTGCTGACGTTCGGGGAAGGCTGGCACAACAATCACCACGCGCATCCGACCGCAGCGCAACACGGCTTCACCTGGTATGAAGTCGACGTGAACTGGTACGGCATCTGGGCGTTGAAGCAGCTCGGCCTGGCCTGGGACGTCAAACGCGTAAGGCTGGCTGACCTGGAGAACGGTTTGGCCGCGGCTCCGAACGGACGGTTGGTCACAGCCGCAATGCCGGAAGTTATGGCGGCGGGCGACTAGACCGCCGGTCGGCAATTCAGTACCGATCCAAGAAAGTGTAACCCCGATCATCGATCGGGGTTTTTCTCTTAGACGGCGAAGGCGGGCCGATTCTCGGCAGGCAGCTTTCTTGTCACGGTCTTCGCACAGGCGCAGGCTCCGAACGCGGTAAAATCACCCTGACGCCATGCGCATCACGAGCCGCCGCGGAACTATCGTTTTCTTCCTTTTCCTGGGCATCACCCTGGTCGCGCTGGCGGTTGCCCTCAATGTCGGCTGGATCATTCTTAACTGGCGCGAGGGCGTGCTGCTGTTTTTCGGCATCATCTTTTTTGCCTTGATCATTGCGGGCATGATCGTGAACACCAGCTTCCTAGTGCGGGAGATTCGCCGCAGCGAACAGCACGACAGCTTCATTAACGCCGTTACCCATGAGCTGAAGACGCCGGTCGCTTCCATTCGCCTGCATCTGGAAACTTTGCAGCGCCGCGACCTGCCGGAAGCNNCAGAAACAGGAGTTTTACCGGGTGATGCTCAGCGATACCGATCGTCTCACGGAGACGGTAGAACAGGTGCTGCGCGCCGGCCGCGCTGGCGACAAGAAAGCCGGACGGGAGAAGTCCGCAGTCGACTTCCGCCAACTGGTGCGCGAATGCATGGACTCTGCCCGAACGCGCCATCATCTGCCACTGGAAGCTCTCCGCTATGAGGAGGCGCCGGGCAATGGCGCAGGGCTGCGCGTGCTGGGCAGCGACGAGGACCTCCGCACTGCCGTTTTTAATGTTCTCGACAATGCCATCAAATATTCCGGAGACCACGTGGATGTGCGCGTGTGTTTGAATACGCCCGACGAAAAACGCGTTGTGCTGAGCGTGCAGGACCACGGGGTCGGCATTCCTCCCGATGACATGAAGAGCATTTTCAAGCGCTTCTACCGCGTTAGCCACCGCTCGCTGGCGCACGTGAAAGGAACCGGGCTTGGCCTGTTTATCGTGAAGTCGATTGCACAAANNTTACGATGGAACTGCCGAGGTCTTCGTCATGAGGTCGATGGAATGAGCCGGATTCTCGTGGTGGAAGATGAAGCCCACCTGGCGCAGGGATTACGCTTCAATCTGGAAGCCGAAGGTTATTCCGCTGAGGTTGTGGGCGATGGAGAAGCGGCCACCGATCGTTTACTCAGCAAGAAAGAAAACTTCGATGCCATCGTGCTCGATATTATGCTGCCGGGCAAAGATGGTTTCAGCGTGGTCTCGGAGCTGCGCGCGGCGCGGAATTATGTGCCAGTCCTAATGCTGACCGCTCGGGGTAGTCCTGAAGATGTGCTGAAGGGGTTCGCCGCCGGCGCCGATGATTATCTGCCCAAGCCTTTCGACCTGTCGATCCTGTTGGCGCGCCTGCAGGGACTGCTGCGGCGGACCCAGTGGATGCGCGCTG
>PLKR01000261.1:6548-8221 GCA_003140655.1 Acidobacteriaceae bacterium
GACACCCGCGCCATCGACAACTTCATGGTCCGGCTGCGGCGCTACATCGAAGACGATCCCGCTCAACCGCGCCATTTGCTCACCGTGCGCGGCGTGGGGTACCGGTTCCTGGCGAATCCGGAAAAGAAGTGATGTGAGGAATAGATGTGCATTCGTGGGTCGGTGTCGAACGGGGGACGGATGCGACGGCGTCTGCTGATCCTTGGGTGCGCGATAATCTCGGCCTTGGCGTGCTCCCCATCGATGGACGCACAGTCCCCCAGCGAGACTCCTGCGGCTAAAGGCCCGGAGAAGCTTTGTGCTCCGGGGAAACTCATCTGCGTCTCCAAATCGGCGACAAATTCCCAGGTTAGCAATCCCTTCAGGATCGACGTGGAAGTGAACTCTGCCGACGATATACAGGTGGCTTGGGAGATACGGGACAGTACTGGGCAGGTATTGGAGTCGTCCTCGACCGGCGACTATGTCAACCAGCCGACCGAGAACTTTTCCGTGGGTAGGACGTTGCACGTCCAAGCCTTCATCTTTACGCCCGCAAAATCGGAACGGGGCACCGTCACGCTGACTCCGAGCGGAGGCGACCTGCCCGGGATTACAATTCCGGTTCATCTCACGACCGCAAAGTCCACGGTCACAATACTGATGCCTGACAAGCCAGACGAATTGGCAGACTCTGCCAGCGATTGGGTGCAGGGCGAGAAACATCCTAAATTTGACCCGAAGCTGAACTTAAGAACGCGTCAGATCGAGATCATGCAGTTCGACCAAGCCGCGATTATCGGAGCTACAGTAGAGGCTGTCTTGCGATCCTGGCCTGGCCAAGGCCCATGGCACGCTACCCATTGGCGGCAGGGCGGCTCTACTGCGCACGTGACCTTGGTGGCCGACGGCTGGGCCGGCGTGACGTACTACGCGACGGAAGTAAACTACCTGATTGAGAAGTCGGTGCTTAACCTGCCGGGGGTCAAGAAGCTCGTCTTTGACAGAGGGCCATGACCTTCAGCCGGCTACGCCCGGCACAATTCGGCAACCAGCGTTTCCCGTCGCTTCAACGCCAAGCCATCCATACGGTTAAGAATCATCGCGTAAGCCGAGAGCGAAATCCCAGCCAACGCCAGCAGGAGCAGCGTCGCGATCCAAAGGTTGCCATAGTGCCGCGCTATCCAGAATGCGGCGATTCCCACACCCACGACGAAAAATTGCACACCCAGGCTGATCAGCACCGTCATCTGGGGAGCGCGCTGACGCCCGAACGAGGAATAGTCCAGTTTCTTCGGGGCATAGATCGAGAGCAGGTTGCCCGCGGAAAAATTTATCGGCACAGCGAACAGAAGACCGGCCAGCGCGGCGATGGTGACGTCGAGCGCGGGCCGGCCGTAAAGAAAGCTGACCGCGATCCACGCCACAATTGTTTCTACCGCCAGAATGCCCGCATGAGTGAGGTTCTTGGCCAGCACAATTTCGCGGAAACTCACCGGGGACGCGTAGAAAAACTGGATGCCGCCGGCGTCGCCGCCAAAGTTGTTGTAAGCCAGATTGGTCAGCATCAGCAGCGTGTATGCGGCAGCCGCGGGGAATGCCATGTCGGGCGTGCGCGCCAGGAAAGCCCCGGAGTGCCGGGCAGCGTTCATCGCTCCGAAACGGAAGATCACCAGCACGAAAATCGGCATGAT
>PLKR01000154.1 GCA_003140655.1 Acidobacteriaceae bacterium
ACCCGGAAGTCCTCAAGATGAAGACAGAAGATGGCGCCGGCGCGGCAATCGCGCCCGGCTCCGAAATCGATCTAGTAGAACACAACCGATCTTCCTCTTCAAACTCGCAAAGCGGTTTGGTAGCATCTCAAGTTTGCGGAAATTTACTGCCCGGCAAATCGTCGCGTCGCCGTGGTTCTGCGGCTGGTATTTTCCCGGAGCGCCTGGGACTTGCAGCGCAGCATTGGCGCAGGCCTCGTAGTCGTGGGCGTTCCCGGGATCGCGACCGCACGCTACCAACTGGGCAAGAACTGGGAACTGCTTCCTCACCCCGGAGGCCAGCTCAGCGAACGTCCCCCTAAAAGATGGACGTGGAGATGAAACACCGACTGCCCCGCACCCGGACCCACGTTGAGCACCGTGCGGTATCCCTGCTCGATATTTCGCTGGCGCGCAATTTCGGCCGCCGCCAGGTGACAGCGGCCGATCACCTCGGCATCGTCAGCCCGCGCTTCTTTCAATCCAGCAAAATGTTTTCTTGGGATGATCAGCACATGCGTGGGGGCCTTCGGGTTGATGTCTTCGAAGGCAAAGACATGCTCGTCCTCGTAGACTTTTTTCGCGGGAATCTCGCCGCCGAGAATGCGGCAGAAAAGGCAGTTGCTGTTGGAATCGGTCATGGGGAAGACTCCGGCGTGAGCATAGCATTGACGTTGCAGGATACGAAAGTGGGCGGTGACCAGTGGACAGACTGTCTGCCGAGTAGGCTGGCCACTGGCCGCCGACCGCCGACCACTGGACCACTAGTCCAGTCTGACCAGGAAGACTGCCCCTTGAGCAGTTTTGGTTTCGGCGGCGAGTTCCTGCGCGCGCTGGCGATCGTCGCCAAGCACCCGCACGCGCACCCACCAGTCACCCGTGGGACTGTTGAAACGATGCACTTTCGCTGTGTGATAGCGGCGGGTGAGGCGGTCGGCAAGGTTCGCCGCGGCGTCTTCGTCAGGGAATCCGCCAATCTGCACCGCCCATTTTCCACCAGTTTCGATCGGCACCGGGGTTTGCATCACCTCCACTTTCACCTCGGCGACTCCGGGCTGGTAAACGTCGACCTTGCGCGCAGCGGCCAGCGATAAATCAAGAACCCGGCCGCGGATGAACGGTCCGCGGTCGGTAATGCGCACCAGCGCCGTGTGGCCAGTCTTCAGATTGGTGACGCGCACGATCGAACCGAGCGGCAGCGTGCGATGCGCCGCCGTCATGGCGTGCATGTTGTAGACTTCGCCGTTCGATCCCCGCCGGTTGTGATACGGCGGACCGTACCAGCTCGCCCGGCCAATTTCGGTGGCCAGCGGCGTGGGGCCGGCGGGAATGGTGGGCTGCTCGATGTCGGAGGTGCGTTTTTGATCCCCACTTTCGGCGCCCGGCAGAGGGTTATTCCTCGCGGTACTCGCGGCAGGCGGCGCGGCAGGCGATTCGGCCGAGGCCGGCTTCGGTGGCGGCGGCACATTCACTTGCGCCTGCTTGGGATGGCCGCAGCCCGTCGGGAGGAGCAGCGAGGTGAGCAGAATCAGAATCGCAGCGCACTGGAAGAGCGCCGCGCGGAGCAGCTTCACTTTCGCGAAGCTTTTTGCTGCTCCATGTAGTCGGCCAGTTCGGTGAGCTTTACGCTGGCCGTCCGAAGCGCCTTGGTCGAGTGCTGGCGCACCGCAGGCACAACCTCGTCGTTCAGGTATTTGATAAATTCGGGAATCTCCTTCTCGATGCGTTCGGCGGCCTCGGCGACAGTCTTGCTGACGCGCGCCGACGCGTCTTCCACCTTGCGGTTGAAGTCGTTCATAATGCTCCTCGATGCTGCTGGGCGTGAATGAACTCACGCAATGTTGCGGATGCCAGGCCCGGTTATTATTTCGTGATTGGCGGCGCGGGGTCAATGGCTGGCGAGGATCGCGGGAAGTGCGAAATCGATGATTGATGATTGTTGATTAAGATCCGCTGCTTCGGGTTCTTAATCATCAATCAACAATCCCAGCAGCTTGGAACACGCCTCTTGCGGTAAGGATTCAATCCTTGATAGAGTAAGGATTATGCCCAAGGTGACGTCCAAGCTGCAATTGACCGTGCCCAAGAAGATTGCCGACCAGTACGGCATCCGCCCCGGCGACGAACTGGAGTGGATTCCCGCGGGCGAGAGCATTCGAGTTGAGTTGGTCCGCCGGAAGGCCAAGGCTGGGCACGAGCTGACGACCGAGGAACGGCTGGCGCTGTTCGACGCCAACATGGAACGCATCGATAAGCTTCAGGCGGAGCAACTGAAAGGGGCCAGAAAAAATAACACGCGCAGCGCGCGCGAGAATCGCGGCTGGACGCGCGAGGAGCTCTACGGAGACCGTGGCCTTCCTCGTCGACACTAATATCCTCGTCTACTGCTTCGATTCCCGCGAATTGGCGAAACGGGCGCAAGCGCGCGAACTGCTGCGGCGGGGAGCCGCCGAGCGGACCATCCAAATTCCCCATCAGGCATTAATCGAATTTGTATCGGTGGTTACGCGCCGGAAGGGCTACGGAAATCCTCTGCTGCCGGAAGAAGAGGCCATTCGTCAGGCGGAGGGGTTCATGGCCGATTTCCAGGTGCTCTACCCCAACGAACGCGTCTTTCGCACGGCACTGCTCGGTATGGCGACGTACCGGCTGCCATGGTTTGATGCCTACATGTGGGCGTATGCAACGCACTACGGCATTCCTGAACTTCTCTCCGAAGACTTCGAACACGGACGAAGGTACGGCACGGTTCGTGTAAGAAATCCATTTTTGCTTACTGATCCGGCGTAGCCTGAGAAGGTGAAGAAGCCACAGTCCATCCCCGGCTTGCTTTCCAATTCCCACCGGCGCCGGTTTCGCAGAAGTCTTCTCGCCTGGTACGACCGGCATCGCCGCGATTTGCCCTGGCGCGCGAGCCGCGATCCCTACTGCGTGTGGCTTTCCGAGATCATGCTGCAGCAGACGCGGGTGGCGGCGGTGATCGAGCACTATCGGAATTTCCTGCGTCGATTTCCGACCGTACAAAAACTGGCGGCGGCGCGCGAGGCCAGCGTGCTCGCGGCTTGGAGCGGCCTCGGGTACTACCGGCGGGCGCGCATGATGCACGCGGCGGCAAAGGTGATCGTGCGCGAGCATGGCGGAAAGTTCCCGGCGAGTGAGGAAAAACTGCGGGCGTTGCCCGGGATCGGCCGCTACACCGCAGCGGCGATCGCCAGCATTGCGTTCGACGAGCCGGTTGCGGTCGTGGACGGAAACGTCGAGCGGGTATTGCAGCGACAATCGGGGAAGCGTCTGGCCGGAGAAGAATTGTGGACGTGGGCGAATCGTCTGCTGGAAGCGAAGCGGCCGGGCGACTTCAACCAGGCGATGATGGAGTTGGGCGCTGTGGCGTGCACGCCGCGCGCGCCGCTGTGTTTGACGTGCCCGGTGGTCGAGATGTGTGCGACGCGCGGAGAATTGGCGTCGGCTGGAAAACCAGCACGGCAGAAGAAGCGCGAGATTCATTACGCGCTGAATTACCGTAATAGAGACATCCGTGATGGTGAAGTGCTTTTGGTGCAGCGGGCTGGGGATGCGTCGCTGATGCCGGGGATGTGGGAACTGCCAGAGCTAGCGAGCACGAACGACGAGCGCAGTCCGGCGTTCACGCTGCGGCATTCGATCACTGTAACGGACTACACGGTGCGGGTTTGGCGCGGCGGCGCGTCATCGCGTGAGTTCGGCAAATGGATCCCGGTTGAGCGACTGGGGAAGGTTGCCCTTACGGGGCTGGCACGAAAGATTCTGCGGAAAGCGGAAATGCTGTGAGCTAGAAACCGCTGCGCTCTGGCCNNGGCGAGGACCATATGCGCTGGCTGCAAAGCATCCTGAAAAGACGAACGGGAGGACGACCGATGGCGGCATTGACCGCGGGCACGAAGGCGCCCCAGTTTGAACTCAAAGCAATGGATGGCAAACGCTTTGTGCTAGGCGAGGAACTGGCGCGCGGGCCGGTGGTGCTGGCATTTTTCAAAGTGTCGTGTCCCGTGTGCCAGTATGCGTTTCCGTTTCTGGAGCGGCTGGAGCGGGCTTATGGGCACAAGGGTGTCAGGATCATTGGCGTTTCGCAGAACGATCCCAAGCAGACCGCCGCGTTCACCAAAGAATTTGGCGTGACGTTTCCGGTGCTGCTCGATGATACGGAGAGCTTTCCCGTGTCGAACGCCTACGGTTTGACCAACGTCCCGACAGTGTTCTGGATTGCGCAGGACGGCGAGATTGAAGTCTCGAGCGTCGGCTGGGTGAAGGCCGAGTTTGACGAGGTCAACCGAAAAATGGCGGAAGCGCAAAATATTCCCACCGCATCCGTGTTCAGTCCCGGAGAAGATGTGCGCGATTTCCGCGCCGGTTGAAGCTCGAAGAATTAATCCCGCGGTCGCGGGGCTAATAGCAAATGCCGGGTACCGAGTACCGTAGAGAACTTTACTTCGCCGGGCAAGGCGCGCCCGCTGCCTGCCATTGTTTCACTTTCGCCGCAAATTCATCATGCAGCATGGGAACGGGGGTTCGCCCCTCGCCAGGGTTCCATCCCCACATCACCAGCTTGTCTTCGGTGAGGTGCTCGATCAGTTGATCGATGTTCCGGTTTCTGTTTTGCTTTGGATCTTTGATCGATTCACAAAGCTGCGCGTCGGTCAGGCCTTGCCAGATCATCGGCATGCCCGGAGGTGGCAGGCGCCAACCGGGGGCGCCGGGCGGCAGGTGCGCGCCCGCCAGATTGTGATCCTGATGGCAGGCACTGCATTTTTCTGATGTCACTCCAGACCCCGTAGGGCCGCGCCGAACGTTCATCGTGTGCGGATGCCCGTCATCGCCCTGCCGGGGAAAGTTTCCCTGCGAATGACAGTTCATGCAGCGTGGGCTCCGCAAAACGGAAACGAACGCGACGAAAAGCGCTCCATCGCCACTGGGCGCGGCGGCAAGGGTCTTGGGCGCGGCGGGCGGCTCGGCTGCAGCTACTGAATGCGAGGACCACAGCGCTTCGGCGAAGCCAAGGACAATTAGAGTCGCCAGAAAAAATCGAACTCCTACTTGCAATCTTTTCACACAGCCTCCGTCAGACGAATGGGCAACCGCCGGATGCGTTTCCCGGTAACGGCGAACACNNATGTGAGTTTCGATCTCAGGACACTCATTCATGCGCATCACTGGAAAAGTGTGAAAATTTGTCTGCTGCAGGCGCCCGTTCGCGAAAGTAAGCTCCTGGAAGAGAGCTGCCGACGCGCCGAAGATGGCTCCTCCTTCGGTTTGCGCGGCGATAATGCCCGGGTTCACGTACTGCCCGCAATCGATGGCGCAGACCATGCGGTGGACGCGCACTTTATCCTCCGTAATGGAAACTTCGGCAACGTGCGCCGAGTAACTCCCGAACGCAAAGTGCACAGCGATTCCCCGGCCCATGCCTTTGGGCAAAGGCTTGTCCCATCCTGCTTTCTGTGCGGCGAGGTCCAGTACGCCAAGATAACGAGGCTGTTTCTGCAACAGTTGTCGCCGGAACTGGTAAGGGTCCTTTTGCGCAAGTGCGGCGAGTTCATCCACGAAACATTCCACCGCGAAAGCAGTGTGCGAGTGTCCCACAGAACGCAGCCATTGCACCGGCACATTGATCTCCGCCTGGTGCGATTCAACCGTCACGTTCGGGATGGCATAAGGAAGATCGTCAACGCCCTCAACAGACGCGGGATCATACTCCTTTCCCTTCATGAGCATCGCCGCGAACGGTGTCCCCGCCATGATCGATTGCCCCACCAGCCGCGACCTCCAACTCACCGGATTACCACTCGCATCAATCCCACCCTCAATGGCATGCAAGAACGCTGGACGGTACCAGCCACCCTGCATGTCGTCTTCGCGCGTCCAGATCACTTTGACCGGANNCCTCCACCGAGAAAAGTCGTATGGAGTTGGACCTTTTCATTCGGCAGCCCCGCGACCTTCGCAGCATTCGCACGGTCCACCGTCTGGAACTGCGAACCGGTCCACACTTCGCAGGAGTCCGGACGCAAATCCACTACGCAGTTCAGCGGTTCCATCATCAAGTGTGAGAGATAAGGAACTTCGTAAACCGCCTCGATCTTGCTCGCTGCGCTCGCGAGCGCGCTTGCGGCGTCGCCATCCTTCCGCACGCTGGTCCCCGTCGATTTAGCTCGTTCGCGGAAGTCCTGCATCATCGTGCTCGTGTCGAAGGTACCCATATTCCCTTCGTCCCAATCAACCCGAAGAGCATCCCGCGCCACCTTGGCCTGCCAGAATGAATCTGCGATCACAGCGACGCCCGAAGGAACAGCGACAATCTTCCGGACTCCCGCCATGGAACGTGCCCGGGAGTCGTCAAAGCTCTTCAAGCTCGCCCCGAAGACAGGAGGGCGGGCTATTACGGCCGTCAGCATTCCGGGCAATTTGACATCGATTCCGAAGACAGCTTCGCCATTCAACTTCTCCGGAGTGTCGAGCCGCTTGATCGGTTTGCCGATCAGCTTGAAAGTCTTCGGATCTTTCAATTGAACGTGCTCGGGCAGCGTCAGCTTTGCCGCAGCGCCCGCGAGTTGGCCATACGTCAGCTTTCGATTGGACCCAGTGAATACCGCGCCCGATTCCGTGCGGCAGGCCGTCGCTTCCACATTCCACTGCTGCGCTGCCGCTGCGATCAGCATGGCGCGCGCCCCAGCCCCAGCTTGGCGGAATTGCTCCAGCCCCGACCACACGCTCGAGCTTCCTCCCGTAATCTGCATACCGAACGCGGGGTGGTTGTACTTGGGGTCGACCGGAGCAGACTCGTAGCCAACCTTGGTCCAATCGGCGTCGAGTTCCTCAGCCAGCAGCATCGGCAACGAGGTGTAGACGCCCTGGCCCATCTCTGAATGATTCACGATCACCGTGACCCGTTCATCGGTTCCGATCCGCACAAATGCGTTTGGCATAAAAGCATCGGCGGACGCCTGCTGCGCCTGTGCCAACTGACTGATCACGGGGAAGTGAAAGCCGATCAGCAAGCCGCCACTTGCTGCCACCGAAACCTTTAGGAAATCTCGCCGCTGCATTCCCGCGTTTGCATTTCGCCGGATCATCTTTCGACCGATCATCTCTTGGTCAATCATCTTTTGGTCAATCATTGGGCGCCTCCTTTTGCCACCATCGCGGCGGCGCGGTGGATGGCTCTTCGAATGCGCGGATAGGTCCCACAGCGACAAATGTTGCCGGTCATCGCCTCGTCAATCTCCTCATCGGTAGGCTTAGGCTTCTCGCGCAGCAGCACCGCTGCGCTCATCAGTTGCCCCGATTGGCAATAGCCGCACTGCGGAACGTCTTCCTCCAGCCACGCCCGCTGCAGTGGGTGGCTTAAATCAGGCGACAGCCCCTCGATGGTGGTCACGGATTTCCCTGCCGCACGCGCGACTGGCGCAACACACGAACGCACCGCTTCTCCATTGATATGCACCGTGCAGGCGCCGCATTGCGCCATTCCGCATCCATACTTTGTTCCGGTGAGGCCAAGCTGTTCGCGAATGACCCAGAGCAATGGAGTGGAAGGATCGACCTCGAGATCGACCCGCTTGCCGTTGACGGAGAAGCCTATCATTGTAGTTCTCCTGATTTTTCCCTTGCGGAGGACGTTAGGCGACAGACAAGGCTGCCGCGACGCCATCGATTTTACACTGGAAACGGCAGACAAACTCCCGACGCGTGTTTCCTAAGATGAACCGACGAGAAATTAGCTTGCTAAAGAGGTCGCCCCATAACCTAGGTAACTTTAGCCGCCGTCGGACGCATGCTAGCCTCGACATGTATATGTGTAATCAGTAGCTTCCAAGAATTCTGAGCATTCACGATGCCTCGATTTCCCATCTTTCGCCTGGGCAAAGAGCCCGACCAACTGGCTCTGCCGGAGATGATTGCGGCCGCGCCGTCGATTGCGCTCGAAGGCCTCGCGGTCGGGGTGGACAACCTGCGGCACGACGTGGCCCTGAGCCCGCGCTTCGTGGAAGCGGCGCGGGCGCAGGTGATGCGGTTGATCGTGCGCCATGGCGAATTGGAAGGACTGCTCGCGGCCGAGGCTCCGCAGAAAACGCTGGGACCGTCGTGGATGAGAAACGCTGCCGCCGGGCTCACTCGCAACCCAGCGGAAAAATCTGACTGGAAGCCGCTGCTGGCCGAACTGCATCTGGCGGCTCTGAATCGCGCCAAGAAGGAAGAAAACATCTCCGTCGACCTGCTGGCGCGCCTGGCAGTGATCAAGTTTCTCCGCACCGAGATGAACCAGCAGTTCGCGCAAGTGCTGGAGCGCTGCCGCGTTCTGCTCAAGAATTACGAAGGCATACGGCAGGGTAAAGCAGTGGAATATCGCGAGAGCGTGGCCGCTTTTCAGGTGCGGAAGAAGATCATCCTGCGCAAGACCGGGCAGGATCTGTTCGAAACCCTGCGCGAGATCGAGAAAGAAACGCTGGCGCGGATGCGGCGGTCATTATTCGGAGAAGCGAAGACGGGCGAAGCGANNGAAGCGAAGACGGGCGAAGTGAAGTCTGGCGAGCCGGGCAACGCCGGCCTCGGGAGTTACGGCCTATTCCTGAACCGCCTGGCGTTTTCCGAGGATGGCCGCGACGACTACCTGTGCGCCGAACATTACGTGATGCTGGGCAATTGGGATCGCGATCCCGACCGCTACCCGAGCCTGAAGGACATCGTGTGGGGCTTTATACGTTCGCTGTTCGGCGAAGAGACGACTCCCGAGACTATCGATGCCTGGCTGTGTGCCCCGGGAAACTCCCGGGCTCTCGTGGGGACCGGCACGCCCGATGATTCCACGGTGGAAGGCGTGGCCCAGCAGAATCGCCTGGCCAAGTGGGTGCGCCTGCTTGAAGACCAACAGGTCATGGAGTGCGTGATCGCCTCGTACCATACCGTGCCCTTGCTCAGCGAGTACGCTCCGCGAATCAATCCGCAGCAATTGAAGAATGCCCTCATCTCGCGCCCTGAATGCGACCGCGTGGAGCGCATGATTCAGGAGCATGGCAAGCTCTCGCCCAACAGTCTCTATGCCGCAGTGGGCAAAGTCGCAGGTTGCCGGGGCACGGAGCGGTCCAAGATAGCGGCGCGCTTTCTGCAGGATTTTTCTCAGTATCACCGCGACCTGCGGAGGCTGGAGACTTTGAACGCGGCGCTCGACTCGGTGAACGTGGTGAGCACCGAGAAACTGCGCGAGCTTTCCCGCATGAATGGTACGCTCTACGAATTTCTTCTGCCCGAGGAGCAGCAGCCGGAGGAGGAACGCGTCCTGCGTCACGTGGTGCTCAAGGCCGATGTGCGCGACTCCACGAGGCTCACCCGCACATTGATGGAAAAGGGTCTGAATCCCGCGTCCTACTTCAGCTTGAATTTTTATCATCCGGTAAACAAGCTGCTCGGCAAGTACGGGGCGCAGAAAGTTTTTCTCGAGGGCGATGCCATCATTCTGGCAATCCTGGAGCGTTCAGGCGAGCCCGAACTCGCGGTGAGCCGGGCCTGCGTGCTGGCNNTACCTGATGGATGGCGAGCATCAGATCATGATCTCCGAAGCTCTGAACGAGAGCGACCGGCTTTCTTCCTGCAACAAGCGCGCCCGCAGGGTAATTGAATCGCAGGCCGGGCCGTTCCACGTCTTTGTGTTCCAGACGGCGGAGGCCGGGCCCACGAAAGATGAGGCGGAGAATCCCGAAGACTCCGTCCTCAGCTACAACCTGGGCGGCATTCGCATGAATGAAGCGGCGTTCCGCAAGCTGGAGCAGGAAGTTTCACTCGTGCCGCTTTCAGTGAAGCTGCCGCCTTCGATCGCGATGTCCGATAAAGCGGAATACCAGTTGTTCAGCGCCACCGTGCCTGTCGACCGCGACATCTTTCGCAAAATCGTGGTGCGGCAGAGCCGCGTGCCGCGAATCCATGTCGAGGATTTCTCGGTGCAGGGCTGGACCGACCGCACCTACTACGAAGTCTGCACCGACCCCGCAATCTACGCTGCACTGGAAAAGAAGAAAGCCGCGAAGGTGTAGAGATCCTTAGAAGAAAATAAAGTTACTGCGACGTTGCCGGAGCGGCTGCGGCTTGCGCTCGTGCGTGCAAAAATCGGGGTATCCCCCTCCCCCCTCAATCTCTGCAATCATCATGTTACGGAGTTTTTCCCCGCAGAATCTAGATGTCAAAGAGCTTACAGGTCAAAATCTAGACAACAAAGGACTTAGGGCGCGATGATTTGCTGTGTAGCAGACCGTCACGGCCTCGACCATGATTGCGCAAGTGATGGGCTGTGCACAAGGTCAGATGTCACAATGGGGCTGTGGAAATTATTGGCGGTGTTCGCGGCCAGCAGCGAAGCGAGAAAATGGGGAATCTTGCATCTTTACTGGTGTGCCGGCCGCGGAGGTTGACTCTCCATCACCACGCGCAGAATGCGATTGATGCGCGTCTGGTAGCCCTTGCCATGACCCTTGAGCCAATCGAGCACGTCTGCATCGAGGCGAATCGTTAGTTGTTTCTTCGCCGGGGGCCAGGCTGTCGTCGCCTTCTTGAGAAATGTCTTGTCCAGCGGCGGGATGTCCGAAGAGTCGATATCGGCATCCTTCATGCGGTCAATCCGCGCCAAGTCGCTCTTGATAGATTTTTTGTTCACGTCGGTTACCCTTCCTCATGGAGATAACGCGCGTTCCCTCGTCGCGCGGCGAATGGGTCATGACCACCAGCCGCCCCGCCAGCAGGCCCAAAGTGACGAGCCGC
This sequence comes from Acidobacteriaceae bacterium, assembly GCA_003140655.1. Taxonomy (GTDB): domain Bacteria; phylum Acidobacteriota; class Terriglobia; order Terriglobales; family Acidobacteriaceae; genus Sulfotelmatobacter. The sequence goes on from PLKR01000154.1 coordinate 10,801, forward strand.
TCTTCCCCGTAAACAAAGCGATCGTCTTCAAAGTTAACGCAAGGGCCGTCAAACACCCGTTCGACATCCTCGAAGCTGAGGCCATGCTGGCGAAGTTCTTCCGGTTTTTCGCATCATCCCATGCGTACTTCATTCCGTTCCAAGGTTTCTATTGTAACTCTTTTTGTAGTTACAAGCAAGGCGACGCAGATTCGCACGGGAGGGATAAACCGGGAATTCGTGCCCTTCCCGAAGTCTGCTCGTTCCGTCTATCCACTGTTTGTCGTACGGTTTGTTCATTCCTGTTTTGCTGCTCAGCGGCCTACCAGTTTTTGCAGCTCTTCGGGAACGGGCGCCTTGGACCGCGATCTTTGAGGCTGCGATATCCAGTTCGCGGAGATCTTCGGGGGAAAGTTGGACGTTCACGGCTCCGATGTTTTCTTCGAGGCGGTGCAGCTTGGTGGTGCCCGGGATCGGCACGATCCACGGTTTCTGCGCGAGCAGCCAGGCTAGCGCGATCTGCGCGGGTGTTGCCTTCTTCTGTTGCGCGAATTTGGCGACCATATCCACCATCGCCTGATTCGCTTTCCGGTTCTCCGGCGAAAAGCGAGGGACTTGGTTGCGGAAATCGGTTTTGTCAAACTTCGTACTTTCGCTGATCTTGCCTGTGAGGAAGCCTTTGCCCAGAGGACTGAAGGGAACGAACCCGATCCCGAGTTCCTCCAGCGTTGGTATCACTTCCGTTTCGGGCTCCCTCCACCACAGCGAGTATTCGCTCTGCAGTGCGGTCACGGGCTGAACTTTGTGGGCGCGACGGATCGTCTGCACCCCGGCTTCAGAGAGTCCGAAGTGCTTTACCTTGCCTTGCTGAATCAGCTCTTTCACCGCTCCCGCAGTGTCTTCGATCGGCACGTTGGGGTCAACGCGGTGCTGATAGAACAAATCGATGACATCGGTTCTTAGGCGCTTGAGCGACGCCTCAGCGACCTCCTTGATGTGCTCTGGCCGACTATCGAGCCCGGCCTGTTTGTTGGTTGTCGGATCAATCTTGAAACCGAACTTGGTGGCGATCACCACTTGCTCACGGAAGGGAGCGAGTGCTTCGCCCACGAGTTCTTCGTTGGTAAATGGGCCATAGACTTCCGCGGTATCGAAGAAGGTGACGCCGCGTTCTACGGCTGCGTGGATGAGGGAGACCATCTCTTTCCTGTCCGGAAGCGGAGTGTAAGAAAAACTCATTCCCATGCAGCCGAGGCCGATGGCGGAGACTTCAAGATTGCTTTTTCCGAGTTTGCGTTTCTGCATTGCTTTCCCTTACGAATCAAATTGAGGTCCTTTAGCTTAGATGTTTGCCGCGTTTCACAATATGCAGAACCTGCGCTCATGCATGCAAACGTGCCGGCAGGGTGCGAGGCTGGCCCGCCTTTAGAAGTTCGATCCCGCACGCACCGGCCGGAAGGGAATCGAGAACGTGGCTTCTACGTCCACGGGAGCGCCGTTTTTCATGGCGGGCTGGAATTGCCACTTGGCGATCGCTTCAGTGGCGAAGTGGTCGATGCGCTCGTCGACGCTGCGCAGCACGCGCACGCTGCCCACGGTGCCGTCGGCGTGGATGATGCCATAAAGGATTACGGTGCCGCCGACGTTCTGCCGCATCAGTTCCTGCGGGTACGCGGGATCGATTTTGCGCGTGGCCGAGGGCGCGGACAGATTTTCGGAAGGTGGATCGCCGGAAGAACGATCTCCAGAGGAATGCCCGCTAGAGCCCGAATCCGGCTTGAGTGCAGCGAAACGGACGATCCAACTGCCTCCGG
>PLKR01000108.1 GCA_003140655.1 Acidobacteriaceae bacterium
GGTTCCTGGAGTAGGGCCCATCCCCGCGCTGACCTGTGGATGTCAGACATGTTCCCAGGCGCACCGTGCGTTGCTCCTGCAGTCATGATTTTAATTATCGTATCAACGGGAAGACCGCAGCCCAGCGAGAAGAAACTATTCGCTGGCTGCAGAGCAAACCCTGTCCTGCCTGTGAGAAGCAACAAAGTGGGTTGAAACAAAGTGAACGGTAGCACTGTAGCAAACGAAAAAGCCTGATCTTCGGATCGGGCGTTGTAATTTCGGGCTGGTCATCAGGTTGGCAACAGGTTCTTTCATTCTGCGTATGGAGACGAGTTTTTCTGATCGTCACATGGCGCTCAGTCCACCGTCGCCGCGCCGCAGCACCGCTTGTATATCTTCTCGGAGTCGCATGGGTACGGCTCGTTCCGCCCGACCACGATAGTGGACAGCCAGTTCCCAATCAAGACTCGTGCGGGTTCTAATTGACCAACGCTTCATCATCACCTGTCAACAGGTTTAGAATTAGGGAACGCAAGCGATCCCAATCAACCTTCAACTCATCACCCACCAAATGAGACAAAGGAGAATCCCAATGCCATACGTGAACGTCGGTAAAGAAAACTCCACTGACATAGACCTCTACTACGAGGACCACGGTTCTGGTAAGCCCGTTGTCCTAATTCACGGATATCCGCTGAGCGGCGCTTCTTGGGAGAAGCAGTTGCCAATTCTTTTGGACGCTGACCACCGCGTCATCACCTATGACCGCCGAGGATTCGGCAAGTCCAGTCAGCCAACCACGGGCTACAACTACGACACCTTCGCCGAAGACCTGCACAAGCTTGTGACGCACCTCAAACTACGCGATTTCGCGCTGGTCGGTTTCTCCATGGGTGGCGGCGAAGTGGCACGCTATCTGGGGAAATACGGATCGAAGGGGGTGAGCAAGGCGGTATTCATCTCGTCAGTTCCGCCGTTCCTTCTAAAAACACCGGACAACCCGGAGGGCGTGGACAGCGCTGTCTCCGAGGGTATTGAGAAAGCCGTCGTTGCAGACCGCTATGCGTTCTTCACCGACTTTTTCAAGAATTTCTACAACACGGACCTGCTGCTGGGCAAGCGTGTCAGCGAGCAGGTCGTCCAGGCTAGCTGGAACCTCGCAGCCGGAGCCTCGGCCACGGCCAGTCTCGCTTGCGTGCCGACGTGGCATGAGGATTTCCGCAACGATCTGAGCAAAATCGACGTGCCAACGTTGGTTATTCACGGCGATGCGGACCGGATTCTGCCAATCACTGCCTCGGGGCTTCGGACCGCCAAACTGATCAAGGGAGCCCGTCTAGTCGTGGTGAAGGATGGCCCACACTGCATCACTTGGACGCACGCGGAGGAAGTAAACTCTGAACTGGCAAACTTCCTTGGGAAAGGGGCTACGCAGCGTGCAGTCTCAGCGCACCAGAGCAAAGCAGTAGCGTAACCGAACGGTTCGTCGGATGCTTCACTGAAGGGTGCCGTTTCCGGGCGGCACCCAACCTTTCGCATGACGCCGGTCACGAATCGCTAGAATTCGCCGCTTCGCAGTAAAATCCCGTTAGCCACTGAAATTGGAGACCCGGATGAAAGCGTTTCGGCTGCCACTGCCATGGTAGATGTGCAACGTGGAGCGTTCGCGCTAGTCAGACCCTTCAAGTCCCACTCCATATCGCTTTGCGGCAGACTGNNGGGAAAGCGAACTTGGTTGCGGATATCCGATCACGAGCTGGCTTGGTTAGCTTTGCCATTATTTTTCTCCCGCGGGAGCACCCCGCTGCGCACGAACGACCCGGGACTCTTTACCACGTTGGATTACGCCAGCTTTTCCGGTTCCCTCTGCGTGACCTGGTTGACGTCTTCTTCCCGCGTGGATTCGGCCATGCGCGGTTCATTCATTTCCTCTTTGATGCGAGCGAGTGTGGCTTGCTTGGTTTCTGGCTTCGGCTTGTTTTTATACATACTCGTACGATGTCACAAGTCCAAAGGGATTACCGGTCAATTTGGAACAGGGGTGGACAGTTTCAGAATTACTTTCAGACCGTGCGGTTTTGACCAGTCTGGACCAATCCGAGAACTGTAACATTTCAGATGTTAAACAACCCGCCCGTCCACAGGGTCGGGGGATTGGACTATCCGGTCGGACTATCGAAGACGAACAGTGTCANNGGCAGTGAAGTTCAGATTTTTACTGTTTCCCTGAATGGAGCCAACATTTTATCTACGCCGATCCAGAGTCCAACATCATGGAACCGTAGGGAAAGCGTCACCGAAACGTTGAGAAGGACGCCTACTTGGCATTGCCCGTTACTCAGCCAGCCCAGTTCCAGTAAGTGTCACGGTTTGCGGACTGGTCGGGTCGTTGTCCCTGATGGTCAAGATCGCCGAGGGTGTCCCGATCCACGTGGGGGTGAACGTCACACTGACCGTGCAATAGGATCCCGCTTTCAGCTGCGAGCCGCAATTATTGGTTTCGGCGAAATCCTTGCCCACTGAAAAGTCCGAAATAGATAGAGCGGTACTCCCGGTATTCGTAATGGTGAAGGTTTTTGGTTTGCTGGTAGTTCCTACAGTCTGGCCAGGGAAGGTGAGACTGGTGGTAGATAGGCGCACCGAAGTCTCTGGCACCACTAAAGACACAGTGACCGTGCGGGTTACATTGCCTGCGTTCGCGATGGCGGTTACGGGATAGGTTCCGAGTGGGGTAGTCGTGCCGGTGACCACCGTCAGCACCGAAGTGCCGGAGGTAGTGATCGTTGCCGGACTGAAGCTCGCGGTCGCACCTGGGATGGCAGAAAGTCCGTCGAGGGTCAGCTTGACGGTCCCCGTCATTCCGCCAAGAGCAACCGTCGTCAAGTTGAAGGAGGCCTGACCCGAAGGAGAAACAGTTATGGGGTCGAAGGTGCTGGTCAGCAACCAGTAATCGGGGGCGTCGGCCTGAACCTGGCACTGGGTCGGTTGGCTCACCGCTGTCCCCCACGTGGAGTGCAAGTCCTGGAGGGTGAGGTCCCGCCAGCCGGTGAAGCTGGTAAGCGAACCGAGCTGTGGAACGGGGGCGAGGAACGGATTCGTGTTTGTGCCCGCCGACCAGTTGTTGTAGTCGGAATTCAAGGAGGTCGCGAAGTCCGTCCACGCGCTGCCCCCCAGATCGTCAAAGAAGACGTGGCTCGTGTTAGACGCTGTAGCAAAGGTATTCTTGGAAAGCGTGAGGTTCCCGTTTATCAGATTGTAAGTCTCGCCGGTCTCCCAGTTGGTGACCTCTTGGCCACTCGGAATGCCGTTCTGCGCGATCTGGTTGGTGTAATTTGCATAGAAAGTGTTGCCGGTCAGAGTCGCCTTCGTGGAATTGCGGAAGTCAAAACCGCTCGCGTCGCCCTGGCTCAACAGATTGTTCCCACAAAAATAGCTGTTTGAAACCGTGATCGGCCCCTCACTTTTTTCTAGCAGCAAGCCGTAGAGGTTGTAAGCCGAAACCTGGGAAGTGATGGTCACGTTTTCATTATCAGTGTCGAAGTGAATTCCCTGGGTCTGATTGAAAAGCGTAACCAAATTGTTAAAGGTGCCATCGTGATCCAGAAATAAGCGCACGCCACCCGAGTCAAAGGTGTAGAGCGCAGCCTGGGCTCCTCTCCAATTATTGTAGTTGGCGGTATCCGATTGCCATAATCCGTACTTCACCTGGTGGGTAGCAAATCCTTTTTGCCCGTTATGGTTCGCGGTGCTGGACTGAACGGTAAAGTTCTGGGGGCTGAAAAAGGCCAGGCCTACAGCATTATTCCAAACGAAGTTGTTGGAATCGATGAGAATGTTGGTCACTGTGTTCGTGAAGGCGACAGCGGCCGAGCCGCGGCAAGTGTTCGCATTTTGAAAGGTGAGGCCGCGCAGCACGACGTAAGACTGGTCATCAGTGAAGAGTGATGACCGGGTTGCCACTTCAACGGTCGCCGTCGACATGTTGGTTCCCGAGGGCGGCCAAAGGTACGCGGTCCCGTTGGATTCATCCACAAAGAAAGTCCCAGGCTGCATGGCATTTTGCGACAGGACCTGGGTCATCGAAGTTCCGTTGACGAGAATCATTTCCTGCCGCAGCAGAATCTCCTGCTGTAGTGGGGCGGGCGGGGGTATCGGGGCGCAAGTACCCCACCGGTATGGCCAGGAATGAGTATAGAGATTGCCGCCCGCCGCCCAGTCCGTCCAGACATCGGCTCCCGATACCGTCACTGTGTTAGGGGTGGCAGCTTCGAACGTGATGGGCAGTGTCGTCGTCTTTTCGCTCTTATTGAGAGCGATGCTTTCCCGATAGGTCCCGGGATTAATGATGATCCGGGTTCCGATCTTCTCCAGGTTATTGCTAACCGCCATGCTTGCGGCCCTGCCTATGGTCGCAACTGGTTCGCTTTTGGTTCCGGGATTACTGTCAGAACCGCCATTCGTGTCAACGTAGATTGTGGCCGTTTCCAGGTTTTCGTTCACATTGGCTTGCGCCCAGGCGACACAGTGGATGAAAACAAATAGAGCGAGAGTGCAGACAAGCACTCGAGGACGGGACAACATGGGGAGGCTCCCTTAAGAAAATTGAAAAATTGTGGCGCACACCCTGTGGTGTGCGGCTATTACGAAACCTAATTGACACTGACAGCTGCGGGTAGATGCCCTTAGCGCAGTCCTGCGGGGGTCGATTGGTCCTGGCGAACGAGCTCGCGGTACAACTGTTCGGCATGGGCTTAAGTAACTCCTATGACCGAAATGGAACGCGACCGCGATAGGGGCGCGCGGTATACAAACCCTCAGGATTCGCCGCGGCATCCATGGGAGCCGATTTGGTAACCGCAATTTCAAAGCCGATAGTTCGCGACCCAACTCTTAAGCTATGCACTCTTCAAGAGAGTGGTTTGGGGACTCCGATAGGTCCCGATCTACTTCAGCATTCCTAACTGATCCCAGCGATGACCATTGCTCGCATCGGCGACAAGCAAATTATCGAGGGATGGGACAATTGCGTTTGCTAGCCAATTTGAGCGTTGGCGGGTTCTTTCACCGCAGTTAGGACTACTGGAGCGCGCCCTGCACCGACGTGAAGGAATTCTACGGATTATTCCGCGGAGGCGTCGCCGCCCGCAAGCTACATTGCAAATTTCGCTTCCGCTTTACGTTCAAACCGAATCCCCGCGACGTGACCGTGACCTTGTTTTACAGTGACCGCGATCAAAACGTGTGGGTTTCGTCCAGCCCATTGAGTCGCAGACGTAGAGTTGTCCAACGTCGTCAGCTCTCGTCGCCTTATTTCCGAGGGTGAGCTTCGGCTTGCCAGCGACCACCCAGAAAATCTCGACATATGGTTGTTTGGCTCGGCGCATGGGGATAGGGCTACCCTCGCCACACCGGGAATGAGCCGGAATTAGCCACTTCTTACGGCAGCGATTCCCACAATTTCTTTTCATTCCCGCCCGACATGCGGGTCTTAAACCACAAATGGGCGTAGTACATTTCCTCACGGCCTTCATTCCATTTGTCGTAAGCCGCCCACGCTCTATTTCTTTTCAACCAATGCCTCGCTTTGCCGAGAGCTTGCCAGAAGCGAGGGTCGAGAAGAAATGTGGGCTGATGATAGAAATTTGCAAAGACATTGTCTGGCGTCCTCAAACTAGGTGTGTCCTCCATGCCGTGTGGAACCCACCCTTCCGAAATCGCCTGTTTGATTGCGTCTTGAGCTGATGTGAGTTTAGTCATTGTATTTGTGTGCAATCACGATAGGGCTTGTTCACGTCGTTTACGATCACTGGCGTTCCACTTATTTTTGCATTTCGGCTCGTTTCTATGAAGTCGGAAAGCGCCTTGGCGTAGTTCGCCATTTCCAAGTAGCCGCTTATGAGCTGCAAATGGTTTGTCATTCTGTGAACCAACGTCTTCACGGCTTTAAGCATGTCAGTCC
>PLKR01000229.1:0-5814 GCA_003140655.1 Acidobacteriaceae bacterium
GCCGATAACATCAAGCGGGCCATTCAGCGTGGCACCGGGGAATTGCCGGGCGCAACCTACGAGGAGTTTTCTCTCGAAGGTTACGGTCCGGGTGGCGTAGCCGTTCTGCTCGAGATCAACACCGACAACCGCAACCGTACCGTCAGCGAAATTCGCCACTGCTTCGGCAAGAACGGCGGCAACATGGCCGAAGCCGGTGCGGTCTCCTGGATGTTCCACAAGAAGGGCGACATCGTTATCCCCAAGACTGCTGCGAAAGAGGACGACCTGATGAACATTGTCCTCGAAGCTGGTGGCGAGGATCTGAACGATGATGGTGAGAACTGGGAGATCCTGACCGAGCCCTCCGCGTTCGAGACCGTGCTCGAAGCTGTGAAGAAAGCTGGAATCGAGCCGGCATCGTCGAGCGTGGCCATGATTCCTCAGAACTACATCAAGCTGGAAGGTCAAGCTGCCAACACCATGATCCGGCTTATGGAGGCGCTCGAAGATCAGGATGATGTGCAGAACGTGCACTCCAACTTCGACATTGACCAGAAGTTGCTGGAAGAAGTGGCNNCGTGGAAAATTCTGTGGAAAAGCACGAAAGTATCTTTGTAAGTGATTCAGCGAGAGATGGTTCAGCACTTTGCACCGGAGCGAGTGCTGGCACTTTTGTGCTGCAACGTACGGCGAGCGGCGCACGCCGTCAACGACATATCATTCCGAGCCAAGCTTGAAACTCCGACTCGACAAACTTCTGGTAGACCGCGGCCTAGCTGCCTCACGCGAACGCGCCCAGGCTCTTATTCTCGCGGGGAAAGTGTTGGTCAACGATCAGAAGCTCGAAAAAGCTGGCGCGCAAGTTGCGGCGGAAGCCGTGGTCCGCGTGCTCGGCGAAGATCTAAGATACGTCAGCCGTGGCGGCCTCAAACTCGAGCGTGCTCTCGAACACTGGCACGTCGACGTTGAGGGCAAAGTTTGTCTCGATGTCGGCGCTTCCACCGGTGGGTTCACCGATTGCTTGCTGCAGCATGGCGCCGCGCGCGTGATCGCGGTTGATACCGGTTACGGACAAATGGATTTCAAACTCCGCCAGGATCCACGGGTTCGACTCCTGGAAAAGACCAACGCCCGATACCTGACGGACGAGGCGATCACTGAAAGAGTAGACCTCATCGTGATTGACGTGGCCTTCATTTCCGCGACGCTGGTCCTGCCTCCCGTAGTAAACGCTGCCTTCCCGCAGTCTCTCGAAGAGCGCCATGGCCGGCAGGTGATCGTCCTCGTTAAACCTCAATTCGAGGCGGGAAGGGAATTCGTCGGCAAGGGAGGCATTGTGCGCGACGCGGCCGCCCAGTTGGGGGCCGTCGAAAAGGTGAAGAAAGCTTTGCTGGACCTCGCCTGCACTCACACCGATGTAATCGAATCGCCTATTTTGGGCGCGCGGGGGAACCGCGAGTTTCTCCTCTGGGCCGGTTTCTAGTCCTTAAGCCCTGCGGTTAAGGTTTTCGCCACGAATTCTGTACAATCTTTCTTTCGCTCTTCCATCATGCCAAGCTCGTCCCCATCGAAAGTCGCGGCCATCATCTCGCGTCCGGCGCGGCCGGAGGTTGTGCGCATTTTTCCCGAACTGCTGGCGTGGCTCCATGCACACGGCTATCAGGTTATCGTCGATCCGGAGACGGCCAAGTATTCCAATGGCCACGAGGAGGTACCGCGCTCACAAATGTCCTCGCGGCCTTTGGACCTGGTTGTAGTGTTAGGCGGCGACGGGACTCTACTCTCGGCGGTCCGAGACACGGCGGCAACCGATGCTCCGCTGCTCGGCGTGAACCTGGGGTCGCTCGGCTTCCTCACGGACGTTCCGCTCTCATCCCTGTTCTCCATGCTCGATCAGATCGCGCAGGGCCACACTTCCGTGGAACAGCGTTCTCTGATGCAGTGTGATTTGCTGCGCGGTGAACAGATCCTGGGAAGCTACAAGGCTTTCAACGATGTAGTCGTCAACAAGACGGCGCTGGCTCGCCTCAATAATTATGACCTTTTTGTCGATAAAGCGTTCGTCTCCAGCTACCGTGCCGACGGAATGATCGTGGCCACGCCCACAGGTTCAACTGCCTACTCTCTCTCCGCGGGCGGTCCCGTGCTCATGCCGACCGTCAAGGCCTTTGTGGTTACTCCAGTGGCGCCTCATTCGCTCACGCACCGCCCACTGATTGTGCCCGATTCGGCTGTGGTCGAAATTCTACTGCGCAGCGACGAAGAGGTTGCGTATCTCAGCCTGGACGGCCAGCCTGGACTCGATCTGAAGGATGGAGACCGCGTCCGCTGCCGCCGCTCCGAACACAAAGTCAGCCTGTTCCGCACCGATGCTGATTTCTTCCACGTCCTCCGCACCAAGCTGAAGTGGGGAGAAAGATAAGCTATTGTTGATTTTGTGATTGTTGATTGAAACCCTGACCCGCGGGTTTTTCAATCAGCCATCGACAATCAGCAATCAACAATTCATAATTCCGCCGAATAAAGTTCCCGGATTTTCTCTCGCCGCCGGATTACCTTGACCGACTTTCGAGTCACCAGCACCTCCGCTGGCCGCGGACGCGTGTTGTAGTTCGATGCCAGCACCATTCCGTAGGCCCCAGCGTCAAGAATCGCAAGCAGGGCGCCTTCTTCCACACGAGGCAACTCCCGATCCCTGGCAAAAAAGTCGCCGGACTCGCACACCGGTCCCACCACGTCGACAGTTTCTCTCTTGGCTGATAAGTCTTTGGATTGCACCACGGGAACGATCTCGTGGTAGGCGTTATAAAGCGCCGGCCGGATCAGATCGTTCATCGCTGCATCCACCACGAGAAATCGCTTGCCATCGTTTTCTTTTCTGTAAAGAACGGAGGTGACCAACACCCCGGCAGGTCCCACAATCGACCGTCCCGGTTCAAGCAGCAAATGTACATTCAGACCGCGCAACGGATTGGTCACCGCGCGCGCATAACTCGCAACATACTCGGCGAACTCTAATCCCGGTTTCTGATAGGCAATCCCCAAGCCACCTCCGGTATCGACGTAATCCACCTTATGCCCGTCGACGCGCAACTCGCGAACAAAGTCGGCCACTCGAGCCACAGCTTCGGCGAAAGGCGCGACATCGGTGATCTGTGAGCCGATATGCACGCTCACTCCCGCAACTTTCAGGTACTGCATTCCGGAGGCCTTGGCGTAAAGAGTGCGGGCGCTGCCGATTGGCACTCCGAACTTGTGTTTATGCAAACCCGTAGAAATGTAAGGATGAGTATCGGCCGCAACGTCTGGATTTACGCGAACCGCAACGCGCGCAACCTTGCGCAATCGCGCAGCGCACTCTGCCAGAGCCAGGAGTTCCGATTCGCTCTCCACATTGAACAGCAGAATCCCGGCTTTCAACGCCGCAGTCATCTCGTCACGAGACTTTCCCACGCCGGAGAACACGATCTTCCTGGCTCGGCGGTGGCCGGCGGCCAGCAGTCGCTCCAGTTCTCCGCCCGAAACTACGTCAAAGCCGCACCCCTGCCGCGCCAGCAGACGCAGAATACTCACATTAGAATTTGCCTTGACGGAGTAGCAGATGGTGTGGGGAACGTTGCGAAAGGCTTTCTCAAAAGCCGCCAACCGCTCGTGAATCGTTGTTGCCGAATAAACGTACAGAGGCGTTCCGTAGCGCTCGGCCAGTTTGGTCAGCGGAACATCGTCGCAGTGCAACACTGAATCCGCCCCGTGCTCGTGAAGAACGAATCCCGGCGGTCGCTCGGGATAAATCTCAGAATTGACACGGAGGGCTCCCGTAACTTCGCTACGCCGGGTCATTTTCGCTTGGAGGAGTTCTGCACGGCGACGCCCTTGACCTTGATCGCCACTACGGTTTGATCGTCGAACGTCTCAACCCCGGCAGAATGCTCGGCCGCAGCGTTGAAGAGAGAATCCACCACGCAATCCGCCGACGTGCCCCCGCATTGTGCGATGATTTTCTCCACCCTTTCCCGGCCAAACATTTCTCCGCTCCGGTTACGCGCATCCAGAATGCCGTCACTGAAGAATACAAACATATCTCCGGGTTTCATCTTGAATCGGAATTCGTCGTAATCCGCATCGTCGAAAAGCCCCAGCGGCAAACCTGTCGCCTCGATCACATCATTCTTTCCATTGTGCACGTAAATGGGGCGTGGCAATCCCGAGTTGGCCACCATAAGGGTACGATGCTCGTCGTCCCAGACCGCATAGATAAGCGATACAAATTGTGCTTCAATGCGCCGCTCGGCCAGCGATAGATTCACTGCCGAGAGCATCTCGGCGGGGCCAGGCTCAATGGGCGCGTGCGAGCGCAGAATTCCGCTCACCAGCGCCGCGTAGATGGCGGCAGGCGCTCCCTTTCCGCTGACATCCCCAATCACGATTCCCAGGCGCGAAAGGGAGTACGGAATGAAGTCGTAAAGATCTCCCCCGATGGCTCGCGCGGGAACAAACTTCGCGGCTAACTCCAGATGTGCCGGCTTCGGCAGCGTCTGGGGAAGCAACCGCATTTGCAATTCCCGCGCCAGCGCCAAATCCCGCTCCAGCCGGCGTTCCTGCCGCGCAATTTCCTCATACAGGCGCGCGTTTTCGAGGGCAATCGCTACCTGCGCGGCCAGGGTCATCATGGTGCGCCGGTGGTCGTCGGTAAAAAATCCGCGCCGCGTGTGCTCCAGATCGAGGACTCCGATTACCTTATCTTTATAGATGAGCGGCACGGCCAGTTCCGATCGCGTTTCCGGATTACCCTCGATGTAGCGGGGGTCTTTGCTCACGTCGGGCACCAGCACTGCCTGTTTGGTCTCCGCTGCGTGACCCACCAACCCGCGCCCGAGCGGAATATCGTTCTTCAGGTGAACATTCTCGTTGAAGCGCAGCGAGAAACGATGCTGCAGCTTTTCCCCGGAGGAATCCAGCAGCAGGATGCTGAACATCTGAAAATCAATCAAGCGGCGCAGCAGCTCCGCGATCCGGCCCAACAGTTCGTCCAGGTTCAAGATTGAGGTCAACTCGCGCGCAATCTCGTTCAGCAGCAGCAGAATTCGCGCCTGCTTCGTCGTGCGCGTGTAGAGTTGAGCGTTCTCGATGCCAGCCGCCATGCGTGATGCGATCAGGCTCAATAAACGGCTGTGCTCTTCATTGAAGTAGCCCGGATGCCGCGCCTCCAGATCAATCACTCCAATCACCCGGTTCTTGTAGATGAGAGGCACAGCCAGTTCCGAGCGCACGTTGGGCAAGGCGGCGACGTACCTGGGATCCTGCGTCACGTCATCGATCAGAATTGTCTGCCGCAGTTGCGCTGCCTGTCCGGTTACTCCTACGCCCACCTTGACCCGGGCGCGCTCGGCGAATTCCTTGGGATATCCAACCTGGAACCGAAAGCGCAGTTCCTGGGTTTTCTCGTTTAGAAGAAGGATGGCGAAGATCTCATAGTCGATGACTTTACGCACCACCTCCGCCACCCGGCGGAGTGTCGTATCCAGGTCGAGCGATGTCGCCATAACGTCGGCGACCTCCAGCAACAACGGCTCAACCTGCAAATGTTCTTCGTGCTTGCTCAGAGCCAATCCCATGTTTTTTCTATGATAGCAGCCGAGAGATGCCGTTTCTGAGTGCCGAGCATCGAGAACTGAGAACTGGAACCAGGAACTGAGAACTGAGAACTGAGAACTGAGAACTGCTTCACTCCCGCGGTACGATACAGATATCGGCCAGATTACGGTAGCGTTCGGCGTAGTCGAGTCCGTAGCCCACGACAAACTCATCGGGAATGGTGAAGCCGACATAGTC
>PLKR01000229.1:5850-6555 GCA_003140655.1 Acidobacteriaceae bacterium
GTGGAATCCCATCCGCTCTTCAGCTCCTGTGTCGGGCTGGGACGGTTTCCGTAACTGGAGACGCCGATGAAATCAAACGTCGCATCCAGCTTCACCTCTCGCGCCAGGTCAGCCAGAAAAATCGCCGAGCCCTTCAATACGCCGACCAGGATCACCGGCTGGCCGACGAAGTCACGCGTAATCTCTGCGCCAAGTTCGACTACTCGTTTTGCAATCGCTTCCCGCGAAATCAGCACCTTGAGTCCTGTCATGGCGTTTCATATTAAACTAAACACGAGGCCCATGTTGGCCCGGACCTCACTGCTGAAGATGTAACCGGAAGGTGCATATTGCGTAACCATATGGTTGCATAATGATTGCTCGACGCAAGAGCAAGGCAGCCGGAGCTTTTTATTTATGAATCTCAAAGGCATTCAACTTACTTGGCTGGGTCACGCGACCTTTCGCATCGTTACTCCCGGTGGCCGGACCGTTATCATCGATCCCTGGATCATGAACAACCCGGCGTGCCCGGCCTCCGAGAAGAAAGTGAAGCGNNGTCGAGATCATCAAACAGCACAACCCGCAGGTCGTCGGCATCCCCGAATTGTGCGGATGGCTGGAGAAAAAAGGCGCCAAACAAATTGCCATGATGAACAAGGGCGGCACGCAGAAGCTCGGCGATATCAAAGTCACCATGGTTCACGCCGATCACTCCTGCGGCAT
>PLKR01000229.1:6620-11042 GCA_003140655.1 Acidobacteriaceae bacterium
CCGCGCGAGGCTGCCTACGCCTGCAACCTGCTCAAGCCGAAAGCAGTTATTCCTATGCACTTCGGCACGTTCCCCGTTTTGACGGGAAGTCCCGCCGAGCTGCAGAGGCTGGCGCCGGGCGTCGACCTTGTTACGATGAAGCCCGGTGTTACCATCGGCAATTGAAGATCAGAGATTGATAACTGCCGACTGAACGTCCGAGGAAGCAAGTGGCACAAAATAAGCTGAAAAAGGAAGATAAGCCCCGCTGGCGCCATGACGGTGTGACCGCCGGCCCGGTCGACGATTATCTGTACTCCATGCTTCCCAAGCGCGATGAAGTTCTCGCCGAGATGGAAGACTATGCCAGCAAACACAACGTCCCNNTTCGAGTTGGGCTCAGCCATCGGATACTCGACCATCTGGTGGGCGCAAGCGGTCGGCGAGAAAGGCCGGGTCATCTACACCGACGGCGATCGCAAAAACACCGAGCGCGCCCGCAGCTACTTCGATCGCGCCGGCGTTTCCAATCGCATCACCCTCCACACCGGCGATGCGCTCGAATTCCTCTCCGAGCAGAAGCAGCAGTACGACATCATTTTCAACGATGTCGACAAAGAGGATTACCCGCGCGTGCTGCGCCTGGTCTCACCGCGTCTGCGCAAGGGCGGCCTGTTCATCACCGACAATGTTCTGTGGAGCGGCCGGGTCGCGCAGAAGAATCCCACGGAGCCGCAAACCAAAGCGATCCTCGAGTTCAACCGGCTGCTTTACGGCTCCCCGGATTTCTTCACTACGATCCTGCCCCTTCGCGACGGCTTGGCAGTCGCATTGAAGAAGTAATGTTGACGAAGAGCGTGCAAAGGGGAGAATTAAATCGACTTCACCGGAATTGCCAACAGATCCTCCACCAGCCCGACCTCCTTCTGCAGGAACGGCTCGGCGTAAGTCACGCCGCCCAGCATGCCGTAATACCGCGCCATCGCGTCCACCCGCGCGCGAATCTCGGCGTGGGCAGGGAAGAGGTCCTTACCGGCCTCCTGATCGCTGAATTGTGACTTGTAGGCCAGGATGGAAGCGAACTTCTGTTCGAACTGCCCGCTGATATCCACTACGAATGTCGGACGCACATCGTAGTACAGCGTGGCATAGATGATCTTGAAAGGCCGATGCGGAGCCAGCGACTCGCGTTTATCCGCGTCGGAATTGTTTTGGCTGAGAGCTGACGGCTGAGAGCTGAGAGCTATTTTCGCCAGCCCGGCCAGAAAGCAAGCCTCGTATCCCAATACCGAAGCAGTGTAGTGATCCGGATGCCGTCCCTTCCAATACGGCAGAATCACCACCCGCGGCCGAGTTTCGCGGATCATGCTTGCTACTTTCAGTCGATTCTCCCAGGTATTTTCGACGCGCCCGTCGGGAATATCGAGCGCCCGCCGCCAGCCCACGCCGAGAATTCTTGCCGCGTCCGTGGCTTCGCGCGCGCGATCTTCGGCGGTGCCGCGCGTGCCCATTTCACCCTGCGTCAGGTCGAGAATGCCCGTCCGCTGCCCGCGCTGGGCCATCTTCAGCAGCGTGCCGCCGCAGGTCTGCTCCACGTCGTCACGGTGCGCCGCAATTGCCAGAATGTCGAGAGGAGTCGTGGACATGTTAGTCGGGCTGCCTTTTGTCGTAGCTGAACGCTGTTCTACTTCTTTCGCTCCACCAGATACCTCGCTAGCTCCTTCAGTGTCTCCGCACGTTCACCAAAACTCTCCAACTCCGAAAACGCGGCGTCCACTAGAGAATCCGCCTTGCGCACGGATTCCTCAATCCCGAACAGCGCCGGGTAGGTCGCTTTCTGCGCGACCGTATCTTTGCCCGCGGTTTTGCCAAGCTGCTCTGAGGTTTGGGTCACATCCAGCACGTCATCCACAATCTGAAATGCCAGCCCGATCAACTGCCCAAACGCCCGGAGCCTTGCGACTTCGCCGTTCTTTGCTCCGGCATAAAGCCCACCACTCACCAAGCTGGCCGTGATCAGCGCCGCGGTCTTGGCGCGATGGATGTACTCCAGCATCTCCGCCGTGGGCTTGATATTTTCGGCTTCCAGATCTACCACTTGTCCGCCTATCATGCCATCCAGCGTGCCTGTGCCGCGCGCGATCTCCTCGATAATTCGCACCCGCGCCTCCGCCGGACATGCCAGCCGCGCCAGTAGCTCATAAGCCTGCGTCTGTAGCGCATCTCCCGCCAGAATCGCGAGCGCCTCCCCGAACACCTTGTGGCATGTAGGACGGCCGCGGCGCAAGTCGTCGTTATCTAGCGCCGGAAGATCGTCGTGGATCAGCGAGTAAGTGTGCAGCATCTCCAGCGCTGCGCCCAGTTCTTCGATTTTCCTGGGCAACGATTCCGCGACCATCCGCCCGGCTTCCAGACACAGCACTGGTCGCAGCCGCTTGCCGCCGGCAAACACGCTATGGCGCATGGCCTTGTGAATGGATACGGGATGCTGGGTTTCCAGCGGAATCAGACGGTCCAACGCCGCGTCCGTCAACATCCGTCCTTGCTCAAGAGCTTCTTGCAGCATTGAGCAGTGAGTATAACAAGGCGCGACTTGACAAAGCACGGCAGTCGGGGACGATTTCGGACCCATAGGACACTGATGTGACTTAGTTCATCCCGTGAATACATCAGGCAGAATGTGCTGGAAGATTGACACGGCCGAGTGGCTGCCGTATTGTTCGCGGAAATAGAAAACGGGGATCGGAACTCCCTGTTGTTTGTGTTCCAGGAGGAAGGAATCTCATGAGCGACGATGCGAAGAACGACACTTATTCGAGACGTGGATTTTTGGGGATGGGGTCGGCGGCATTAGCGGCTGCCGGGATGCTCTCGGCACCGGATACCGCAGCGCAGGTACAGCAAACATATCCAGCTAAGGAAGAAGGCCCCAAACCGTACCCTAGTAAAGATGGTCGAAGCGCCAGTGCGCCTGGCCCGGGCAACCAACCCCTGGATGATCAGAATCCAGATTCTTTCTTCCCGCCACCCACTGACGCAGGCGGCGTGCAGACGTTTAAGTACCCATTCGGAATCTCTCACAAACGCATGCAAGAGGGTGGATGGTCCCGCGAAGTCACAATCCGTGAGCTGGCGGTCTCGAAGACGATTGCCGGCGTGGACATGAGATTGACCGCGGGAGGCATAAGAGAACTCCACTGGCACACGGCCGCCGAGTGGGCCTTCATGCTCTACGGAAACGCACGGATCACCGGACTTGATGCCGAAGGCAAGAGCTTCGTTGCCGACATCACGGAAGGTGATCTCTGGTACTTTCCCACGGGAATTCCACATTCCATTCAAGGCCTGAATCCCGATGGTTGTGAATTTCTGCTGGTGTTTGATGATGGCAACTTTTCGGAGTATGAGACCGTCCTGCTTACCGACTGGATGGCGCACACGCCCCACGACGTGCTCTCGAAAAACTTTGGTGTGAGTGAGCAGGCCCTGGAGAAACTGCCCAGGCGTGAGAAGTTTATTTTCCAGGCTGCGGTTCCCGGACCGCTCGCTGCGGACCGGAAGGCAACCGGCGGNNNNGTTTCGAAGCGCACCAAGGGCGGCGAGGTGCGGATCGTCGATTCGAGCAGCTTCAAAGTGTCCACCACGATTGCGGCGGCCATAGTCACCGTGCATCCGGGAGGGATACGCGAACTGCACTGGCATCCCAATGCCGATGAATGGCAGTACTACATCAGCGGTTCCGGAAGAATGACCGTGTTCGCTACCGGAGGCCGCGCCCGCACCATGGACTTTCAAGCGGGAGACGTTGGCTATGTCCTCAAGACATTGCCTCACTACGTGGAGAATACGGGCAACACGGACCTCAAGTTTCTGGAGATGTTCAAGAGCAGCTCCTATCAGGACCTTGCGCTATCGGAATGGCTCACTCATACCCCGCCCGAACTCGTGATGGCCCACTTGGGCATCGATAGGGCGACTCTCGACGCCATGCCGAAGGACGAAGTCGTAGTCATGCCGAAATAGCGCGCTGTGCCCGCAACAATTCGAGCTTGTACCGCTTTCTGGCGGTCCGCTGGCGATGGCTGTTTTCGTTCAAGAAAACGCGAGGACGCCGGAAGGCGTCCCCGCTGCTGCAAGACTTGGAATGATTTACCCGGCGGCGCTCTTTGCGATCGCCACGCTGCGCAAGGCGGAACTCAAGACATTCTGCACGTCATCAGCGGGGCACACATCGCTCGCGCCAGCCTCCAGGGCGGCGATCCACAACTCCTCGTCCGGTAGGCGATAGGTGCACACAATCGGTAGCGATGGAAAATCGTGGTGCAAGTTACTCACATCGGTCAGACGAGAGTATTCCATATCGAGAATCACGACTTCTGGCCGGTTCGTTGTGACTCGCTCGCGGAGTTCAGCCCCGGAGCGTGTCAAGAGTACGGAATTGAA
>PLKR01000392.1:0-3252 GCA_003140655.1 Acidobacteriaceae bacterium
GGCGAATGCAATGCGATCAGAAGCTGGCCTTGCGTCTGACATCTTCTCATAAGATGTATATACAGCCATACGAGATCTTAAGAATTACGCCTCCTGCGATACCCGAGTAATCTCCGCCAGGAGCACGCTCAGTTCGCCTGTGCTCTTTGCGCCCAGAGCAGTTCGCAACCGCTCCTGGGCCTGCTTCCAGTGGCGCAAAGATTGCTGGAACTTCTCTCGGCCAGCCTTGGTCAAACGAAAAATCCGCATTCGCCGGTCCTCACCCTCTTTCGCCTGTACCCACCCATGGTCTTTCAGAAGCTTCAGCATTCTCGTTAGGCTGGTCGAATCGAGCGCGAGGATCTCGCCCAACTCGCCCTGAGAGATCTCGCCCACCTGGTCGAGAGCCATCAGGAGCGTGAACTGGGTAATCTCGATTCCGTCGGATTGCAACGCCCGTGTATAAAGCCGGGTCACCACCCGGGCCGCCCGCCTGAGATTGGCACAGGTACAGGCCAAGAGCGGCAATGGGCTTCGGGCTGCGGATTCGGTCTCTGTCTTAAGCATATAATATGTATATACATCTTACTTGGCGTTTGTCAACCAACGCATACCATTCATTCCTGTGCTCTCGAACACACCTGTGGCCCTACGCAGACGCCAGGCGGCCGCTAGGAGCGGCGCGCCACTCTTCACTTGGGCGCAGTCATCTGCGGCGTTTGTTCCCCGATCTTTCCAGAGTAGATGATGAACTTGAATGGGTCGGTATTCTGGTGCTTCTCCATCAGCTTGAGGTAGACAAGTCGTTTAGCGCTCGCGACGGAACTGCTACCGTCGAACCTGTCTCCGGCTGATTCGAGCAGAGACGCTGCTAGCTCATACTTGCCATCCGCAGTCAGACGTTCCACCGCCTTGACTAGCTGTCTTTCCGACACGCCGAGATAGTCGACCATAAGTTCCGCGTGATCTGCACGAGTGAGATGTTCGAGACCTTGCAAGTTCGGTTGCCAATAACCAACATTTTGATCGTAAAGACGGTCAATGACGTGCTCGCGCAGGATAAGGTATGGCTGATAGATATCGGGCTGATCGTTGAGCAGGCCGGGTGGAATCAGGTTTGCTTGATAGATCGCACCGCGCTCATCGCCTCGGCTGATTGCGGTCAAGACCTGCTCCCGCAGCCACACCAGATCTGTCTTGAGATGCGCCAGCAGGGAGGCAGAGTTGAAATTCTGTGTGAGAGGCTGGTGACCGTGCAGCAGATACCGCGGATTCTTTTCTACCACGATATCGATTGCATCCAGCAGTCCCTGAAGATCGCCCTCCGCGACGAACGGCGCTCCTAGATACGGCATGATGAAGTCTCCGACGAACATAACCCCCTGATCCGGCAAGTTGATGAACATTGCATCGTGAGTTTCGCCCCCTTCGACAGGAATGAGTTCGATGCGCGTTCCCCCAATCTTCAGCTCGTTGCGGCGATCGATGGTGACGTCCGGTTTGAAACTGCGTACGTTCTCCATGCTGAAGGCTTCGCCAAAGAATTGTTTGTCGAAAACGCCCGGTTGGCTGAGATCGTGAGCGATCTCCTCGGCGTAATTGCTTCGCGCGTAGAAGCGCAACCGGGGATTGAGCGCACGGAAATAGGTGTGTCCGCCAATATGATCCCAGTGGGAATGTGTGACGAAAATCGTCGTCAGTTCCGGCAAACCAGGCGCATACGCTCGTAGTGCCTCGTAAGCGACCTTGGCGGAGTCCGGGCGCGTGCCCGCATCGATGCCGATCAGCTCTCGCCGATCATCCGACACCACAAAGTAATATTCGGTGAACTCGAAACCGGAGAGCGCATATACGCGGCCCGGTATGATCTCGGCGATGTGCCGCGGCGAAAAAGTGTGCCCGGAGGCGACCTCCTCCGAAAAAGGAGTGATCAGCGTAATCGGATGGTCAAATGCCCTGTAACCACTCCGCCGCAGATAGTCCTGCGCCTTGGCTTGGTCCCCGTCAGCAAGAGCCAGCTTTCCGAGGTGGTAATAGACTTCTCGCAACCAACCCGCATGAGGGGCTTTGTCAGCGTTTTCCACGCACCAAACCAGTCCATCCTGCGCTGCCTTCCTCTGATGGAAAAAGCCTGGAAGTTCGGTATAGACGACGCCGGCTATCCAATTCACTACGAAGACTTGCCCGCCGGAAAGCTGCTTGGCTTGATCGAGGATCGCGATCGTGTCCTTCACGTAACCGATTCGGTAAAGTAACGAAACGGAAGACGCATGTTGAGCTCGCAATAACCCGATGGCGCTTAGATAGAGCGCCTTCTGGACGTCCGTCAGGCGAGGTCCGAATTCCTTCAGGCGCGCCGAGAAGAACTCGGCGCCCTCGCCCTGCCGGTTCGCGTTCGAATACTCCGCCATCAGAAGAAACAACAATTGTGCATCTCGCGGCGGTGCCACGCTGTTGACGGCTTTCAGATATTCGAGTTCCGGGCGGCCGGAGCCGGCGTCACTGTGATTCCGAGCGTCTGGGCGAGCGAAGGTTGCTCGCAGCTTGGCTAGGGAAACTCCGAACACCAGCAGCACGGCCAACAAATAGATAGCGGTTCTCATAAGTGAATTCCTTTCCGGGGGGTCCTGATCCCTTCGCCGAAATAGATGTATATACATATACAATGGATGCAAAAATCTATGCGAACGCCTGCCAACCATCTTGGACGGATGACGGGCTTACACGGAAGTTATGCCACGTGATGGACTCTCAGCGGCGCGGGCCAGAAGTCGGCTTGTGGGAAGTGAGCCACAACGGCCGAGAAAGCGCGAGCAAGAAAGTCGAAAATTACTAGAAATCAGCTCCTCAAGTAATTCTTCTGCCGGAGAAAGTTTCGACCTTATGACTGCCCGCCAGGCAAAGAGTCAGACGCGAACCCAATTAGGCCGATGCAGAGGTTCCGAGGCGACCACTTTAAGCCACAGAATCGCCTGGCGTTCGCTTTCAAGTCCGAATGAACAACGAATCGAAACCGGACTGATTACAAAGCTCTGATGTCGGGTTTTTAGCGTGAAATTCTCTGGTAAGGTTTTGCTATCTGCAACTTACGGATATGTCGAGGCTTAGCGTGGCAAAACAGTACCGAGGGTTCGAATCCACTTCCCTCCGCCAGCAAGTCTTAACTGCAGAGACATTCCGCCGCCCTTTCCCCCGAAATACGCGAAACATGCCCGTATTTCGCGATAATTCCCCAGCAAGCCGAACCGCAGAGAATGGACTGCTCAGCAGCGA
>PLKR01000392.1:3282-6611 GCA_003140655.1 Acidobacteriaceae bacterium
AGCAGTTTCCGAATTGCCAATGACTCGGGGATTAATCGCCGGCCAAGCGCGCTGCTTGCGTCATGAGGTAATTCCGTTCCGGAATGCTGGTCGTCCTGGCAGCCGCAATTCGGTAGTGTTCGATGGCAGCTTCGTAATCTCCCGTTTGTTCCAGTAAATGGGCACGAACGGCAGCGAGACGATAGTGAGTAGCAACGCGCGGGTCGGTATCGAGCGCTCTTAACAGTTGGAGGCCATCGGCTGGCCCGTGCACCATAGCGGCTGCGATTGCATGATTGAGGGTGACCATCGGACTAGGGGAGACTCGTTTCAATAACTCATAGAGAGCGAGAATCTGTCGCCAGTCGGTGTCCTCGGCTCGCTGGGCCTCGTCGTGAACGGCAGCGATCGCTGCCTGAAGTTGATACAGGCCGACCGCCCCTTTCGCCAGCGCGGCCGTGAGAAGCGCGATGCCTTCGGAAATCTCCACGTGGTCCCATAGACTTCGATCTTGTTTATCCAAGGGGATGAGTTCTTCATCCGGCCCGGTTCGGGCTGCACGGCGCGCGTCGGTTAACAGCATCAGCGCTAGAAGTCCGGCAACCTCGGCATTCTCGGGGAGTAGCGTTTTCGTGTTACGCGTCAAGCGAATCGCTTCCCGCGCCAGGTCGAATCGTTGCAGATGCGGCCCGATGCTGCTGGTATATCCCTCGCTGAAGATCAGATAGAGCACGTGCAGAACTGCGGGCAGCCGTCCAGCCCGGTCGTGCCGAGAAGGGAGACGGAATGGTGTGCCCGAAGCTTTGATGGTTTGCTTCGCGCGGCTGATCCTTTGCGCCATCGTGGCCTCGGGGACCAGAAAGGCATTGGCGATTTCAGCCGTGGTCAAACCGCCAACCGCCCGCAACGTCAGCACGATTGCCGAGGAGGGAGTGAGCGCGGGATGGCAGCACGTGAACAACAAAATCAGAGTGTCGTCGGGATCCATGTCGGCCTCGATCTCGAGGAGGGATGCCACGTTTGCAGTTTCCGCGGCCACTACCGTTTCTCTCTCGCGGCGGGCAATTTCGCTGCGCACTTGGTCCGTCATGCGCCGGCATGCCACCTGAATCAGCCAGCCCCGGGGATTTTCGGGAACACCCTCCTGCGGCCATTGGCTGAAAGCGGCAATCATGGCCTCCTGCACCGCATCCTCGGCCGAGGAAAAATCCCGGAAGCGGCGAGCGACGGCGCCGAGCACCTGCGGCGCAAGTTCACGCAACAGATGCTCGGAAGTCGCATCCCATGTCTTCGTCATCGGAACTCCGTTACAGCATTTCCGGCGGCGGTCCGCTCATAATCGGGCGTACTTCAATCGGCATGTTCAAAGGCGCACCGCCGGGGCCTGGCGCGGCGGACATGTTGGCGGCAATCTCATATGCTCGTTGCGGACTGTCGACATCGATTATCCAGAATCCGGCCAGAAACTCTTTGGATTCCGGGAAAATGCCGTCTGTCACGGGCCGGCCATCCTTGCCCGCCCGCACCAGCTTCGCCTGGTCAGGAAACGACAGCCCTTCCGCCGATACCAATTCTCCACGTTCGTGGAGCTCTTTATTGGCACCGTGCATGAAGGCGATGTGTGCCTGAAGGTCCTTCCGGGGCCATTCTGGCACGCCGTGCCCAGTCTTCATTGTGTTCATCATCAGAATGTATTTCACCGTCTCGCTCCTTTGATTTTATTCTGCACCCACTTCCGGTGCCTTCAGGCGTAAGTCGTAGCCAGCACAGCGCTCTCGGCATTTGTTTATCGGGATTTGGCTTCATGGGTTGCGAACTGCCGTACCTCAATCGGCATGTTTACGGATGCGGCGGAAATCCGTCCAGCGATGGCATAAGCGCGCTCGGCGTCCGGAACGTCAACGATCCAGTAGCCCAACAGAAATTCTTTCGATTCTGGGAAAATACCGTCGGTGACTGGGAGGGCGTTCTTCTCGCCGCGCACGACCTTGGCTTCTTTCGGTTCGGCTAAGCCCTGGGTGGCGACAAATTCTCCGGACTCAGTGAGCTCCTGGCTGATGCGCCGCAGAACTGCCATATGCGCCTCGATATCCTGTTTCGGCCAGGCGTGATACGCCTCAACGCCTGCCTTGGTGCCTGACATTAACAAAATGTATTTCATGTCCATTTCTCCTATATTCTCATCGTTATAGCGCCTGCAATGTGCACTTTCATCCTGTAGTCGGTGCCGTCCTGCCATTCTCTACATCCTCCCTCTAAAAGATTTCATGGGCCATGGGCCAAGAGTCACCACCCGATGTCGATCTAGGAGCGACAGAACCGACATACCAGTGGAGGCGAGAAAATGAAGACCGACGAAATGATGGTGGACATTAGCCAGGACTGGGCACTGGCCTGCGATGTGCAAGAGGCGTTTATGCAGGCGCCGTCTACGGCTAGCGATTCGTTGGACTATGGCGCGCGCTGCCGTCAGTTCCGGGCGCTCGGCGGCGATTGCTACAATTTCATACCCCTGAAGAATGACCGCCTGGCGGTGGTCGTTGGAGATGCATCGGGCAAAGGTCTGGCCGCGGCACTCATGATCGCCAATGTTCAGTCTTCGCTCCGGACAGCGGCCCTGTTCACGGGAGATGACTTGGCCGCGCTGCTCAAGGTCGTGAATCATC
The DNA here is from genome assembly GCA_003140655.1 of Acidobacteriaceae bacterium. GTDB lineage: Bacteria > Acidobacteriota > Terriglobia > Terriglobales > Acidobacteriaceae > Sulfotelmatobacter. The sequence goes on from PLKR01000392.1 coordinate 5,928, forward strand.
AGGCACACGCTTCGTCCTCCGAGGACCGATATGCAACCTTATTCTACGGAGTATTCGACGGATCGACCCGCAGCCTGCGCTATGTAAATGCCGGCCATAATCCGCCGCTCGTCATTCGGCGAGATGGTTCAATGCATTGGCTGGAAACGGGTGGCGCTCCGGTTGGATTGTTCGCTGATTCGGAATACGGGGAGGGCATCGTAAAGCTCGAAACCGGTGATTTGCTGATCGCCTTCACTGACGGACTCATCGAAGCGACAAATCAGCACGGGGAGGAATGGGGAGTTCAAGGCTTATTGAAAACAGCTGCCTTTGGAGCGCAATGCTCTCAAGACGCCGGAGATCTCGTCAATTTAGTCTTCAATACTATGGATGACTTCTCCAAGGGACACCAAACCGACGATGCAACCTTGGCAGTCGTACGGGTTGGGTCGCGGGTGCTCTGAACCATTGGATGGAGGTGCGTGCGCGTTGCCGATTTTGAGAACGCTTGCGCATCCTGAATAACGGGCAACTCGGAAGTTATTCGGGCCCGAAGTCGGCATGTGGGAAGTGATCGTAATTGCCCGCGACGGACAACTCGGAAAAAACGGAATTCATCTTCCCATAAGGGCGTTTCTCGATTAGCCGCAGAGGATGTTTCCTGCCACGGCCCCTCCGAGCCAACCGCTGCAATCCGCTCCT
>PLKR01000106.1:0-2099 GCA_003140655.1 Acidobacteriaceae bacterium
AGCTGCCGCAGCTGGGGTCGCTTAATTGTCTGTTCCAGTTCCGGCTGTCCTACCAGCACAATCTGCAGCAGTTTCTCCGTGAAGGTTTCCACATTGGTCATCATGCGGATTTCTTCCAGCAGTTCTTCCGANNCAAGGAATACCGAAGTCCGCCATCATGTAATCGAGGAATTGCGGCACGTCTAAACGCGAATTGAAGATGAACGCGGTAGCCACCTGCTGCACGCGCAACAATTCCAGCAGCTTGTTGATGAGCGTGGTCTTGCCCGTTCCCACTTCGCCGGTCAGCAGGATGAATCCCTTGCGGCTCTGAATCCCATACGTCAGGCAATCCAGCGCCTCTTCTGTATGCCGCGTCAAAAATAAATAGCGCGGGTCAGGACTCACGCTGAACGGATTTGCCCGCAATCCGAAAAATTTCTTGTACATGTTACCGGCTGGATTTCCACCTTCTCCTTCCTGGAATCGTATGCCATGTTGCTCCGCGGTTGCGACTTTCCATTCTTATCGTTGCTTTCCGCACCCACGAGAGCAAAGCCGATGCCCAACGCACTGATTGCGACGAGTGCAGGGCGACTCGGCACTCCTGGTCCCTCTCCACGGGTTCCCGCGACGCGCTGCACACGTCCCATCCACTACTTCGCCGACGGTTCGTCTCCTGGCTTGGATGCCCTTTGACCGGAAGGGCGGCCCGTCCCGGGTGATGCGCCGAAGTACATCGCATCCAACTCAGACTTGCTGGATTTGGTGAGCGAAGCGGTCGCATCCTGAACTCGCTGGGACGCCATCCATTTGCGAATCTCCTTGCTGGCTTGGGCCAAAGGTACCATCTGCTTTGACACGACTTTGTAGATGTAATAGCCNNAGTCCGACGGCGGCGATTTTACCGGTGCTCACATTGGGAGATCCGGAGGAGATACTTGCCGCTTCGAAAGCTTCCTTCTGGAGTTGTTGGAAGTCTTCTCCGGCAGCCGCCCGGGCCTGGATCTTTTCCGCTACGGTCAGCATCGGAGTATCGATGGCCGTGCTGGAATGCCCTCCCGAAGCTGCGTTCTGCCCTTGCCGCGTCTGCTTCGGAACAAAGATTCTCAGCAGTTCCGCCCGCTCGAACTTAACCGCATTTGCTTTGTAATACTTTTCGACATCCGAGTCGGAGATACTGCTGGCCTGCTGCTCGAAATAGCGATTCAATCTCTGCGTTAAGAGTTGTATCGAAGCGAAACGCATGGCTTCGGCAAAGCCCGGATCCTGGTCGAGGCCCAGCTCGCGCGCCTTATTGGCAAACAGGAGCAAGCGGGGATATGACTCCGCCAGCTGGCGCCTGGCTGGCGCTGGCATTTGCGGATTGAGCGCTTCCACGAGGGTTTCAAACTGCGCCTTCGTCACGATGGTCTTACATGCAGAATTTGTTGAANNATACCTTCGATCGTGATTACCGGGCTGTCCGGCAGAACGCTCGCCGCAGAGGCGGGTGGCGGCTCGTCGTCGTCTTCATGACGTTGATGCTCGGGCAGGTCCGAGGGCACATCCGACCGCTGTGTAGGGCTGGTCTGGGCCAGAGCCAGGGAGGTGAACAATGCAACGGTTACGGCGCAGTAATACATTCGCATAGATTCTCGGGCAGGGTGATTTGATCCTAGCATAGCAGTATTTCTCAGCCACGGATTGTCGCACTCAAACGGGCGTCCCGAGCCGACTGGAGCCCTCGCATCTATTCCGTCGATTCCAGGAACTGGGCAATTCTCCCTGCGGCGCCGCCATCCCAAAGAGGCGGACTACCGCCGTTCTTCCGTTCTCCATTAAGTTACCTTCATGAAGTTGGGCCTCGCGCCCACCACGTGTAATAAATGCATTCGTCCTCAGATGGTACGTTTCTTCCTCAATGATAGGGGAGCGGAACGAGAACTAAAGGAGGAGACCGCAATACCCATGACTAGCAACTGCTAGTAAAACAATATCACTTTCCTGAGAGAAGGGAAAAGAACCATGGTGGACGTTCACGCATGAGATCGGTCGGTTTGGCGGATGAGCGAGAATGCTTTTGCTACGTAGAAATTTCGTCTTCTATTCGGGTATCGAGCGCCTTAGCCCATTGTGGG
>PLKR01000106.1:2220-3401 GCA_003140655.1 Acidobacteriaceae bacterium
GCCCAAAATGATTCTGCACGTGTATTTTGTCGCCGAAGTTCCCGGATTAGGAAATCCCGCATGATTCTGCCTTCTGAATCACAGGCGCCAAGCTTGGTATCTGTTCTCGTCGCGGACCAGAACCTTATGGCCGGCCAGTTGTTGTGTGGTTCGCTGGCAGGCAAGAGTGGGTTCAGGATCGTAGGCACCGCAGTGGGCGTGGAACAAGCTCTGCAGGTGTTCAGCTGCGAGCACGTGGATATTGTGCTGATTGCCGTGAACCTCAAAGATGGTCCTCTGAGTGGTTTTTCCCTTCTGCGACGACTGCGAGCCGCCCATCCGGGCACGCGGACCATTGTCCTGCTGGATTCGATGGAGAATGATCTGGTGTTGAATGCATTCCGCAGCGGGGCTCGGGGACTTTTTTGCCGATCCGGGTCCGTCAAGATGTTGCGCAAATGCCTCCTCGCTGTTCATCAAGGGCAGGTCTGGGCCGATACTGGCCAAATGCAGCTGATTCTCAAGGCTCTCGAATCGCAGACGCCGCCACGTGCCGCGAACCCCAAAAGGAACAATCAGCTCCGCAAACGCGAAAAAGAAGTTCTGGCCTGCGTTGCTGCTGGACTTACCAACCGCCAGATTGCCGAGCAGCTCCGTCTCAGCGAACACACCGTCAAGAATTACTTGTTCCGCCTTTGCGACAAAGTGGGGCGCTCAGGCCGTGTCGAACTGATGCTATACGCTCTCACCCACCGCGAATTGGCCGACGCCCAAGTCGGTCACAGCCCTTGGAATGCAATCGCCGCTCCCTAAGCTTAGTCTCACATTCGGAGGGGCGGGTTTCAAATAAGCGGCTCCACAAGCCTGCTGCTGCAGTTGTTCGATTCTCAAACGAGCGAATGCAGCGGTACGCGAGTGCCCGTGGATACGAATCAATACGACTTGGCCAGGGGTCTTATGCTGATTTCGGTGACCTCGGCGCTGCGGGGCAGAACCAGAGCGTTTAGTACAACCGAAGCGATATCTTCGGGCTGTAGCAGGAGCTCAGGCCTGTAATTGGATCCTTGTTTTGTATAGAGTTTCTCTTGCCGTGGGGTCGCCACGCGCCCCGGATACACGCTCAACACTCGGATGCCATCGGGATTGACCTCAGCACGCAGCGCATCGGTAAGGGCCCGCAATGCGTGCTGGGTCGCGGAGAA